>NZ_JADEXP010000200.1 GCF_015207065.1 Leptolyngbya cf. ectocarpi LEGE 11479
GTCCGTTCGAGCAACTCAATGGCTTCCGATATCATGACGATTGGATGCGTAACTTGTTAATTGCCTCGTCTCTCAACGGGAGGAGACCGTTACCTCAATCTCCTCACACAAACTGAGGTGGAATCAGCATTAAACCTCGGCGGGTTCCCTATCGTACTAAGCGCTGGTACAAAGAACTGGCGGGTAATCGCAAACGGCGCACGGGTATCCAGGGACTGTTTGAAATTGATGAGATTGCCATGGTGGCCTGTCCAGACCTGATGCTAGTCTACCAGCGAGAGCTGATGGGACTGCCAGAAGTGCACGGCATCATGGAGACCATGCTACAAAGCTGTGAGACATCTGCGCCCGGTCCGGCCTATCGCATGGCCGTCCTGGACCCGCCGCCGGTTAAACCACGCAAAAGTGCAATGCCGGTCAAACCGGCCCAACAAACTCCCCAGGATGTAGAGTCCTGGTTGATGGATCACTTTGGTCGCAGAAGCCAGTTTGGCGCTCTGTACTATCCCTGGATTCAGGTACCCAATCCCAAGGATTCGGGAAAACCCATTGCGGTGCCTCCCTGTGGCCACATGATGGGTCTGTGGTGTCGTACGGATGAGTCTCGCGGTATCCACAAAGCACCAGCCAACGATGTACCTCGCGGCGTTGTTGGTCTAGCCTATGAGACTAATTTTCGCGAGCAAGAGCTGTTAAATCCAAAAGGTATTAACTGTATCCGTCGGTTTCGTAACCGGGGCACCCTGGTGTGGGGTGCCCGCACCCTAGCCCAGCTGGATGATACCGACTGGCGCTATGTAAGCGTACGGCGACTGATGAGCTATATCGCTAAATCTATCGAGGAAGGCACCCAGTGGGCCGTCTTTGAACCTAACGATGAAGACCTGTGGGCGAGGGTAACCCGCACCGTAAGAAACTTTTTGGAACGGATTTGGCGGCAGGGAGCGCTATTTGGTAGTACGCCGGAAGAAGCGTTTTATGTTAAGTGCGATCGCGAACTTAATACACCAGAAACGATGAAGCTGGGCATGTTGTTTATCGAGATTGGCGTCTGTCCAGTGAGACCTGCCGAATTTGTCATTTTCCGGATTCGTCAATGGGATCCATCCCAGGATGAAGCATAGGAATTTTAGGATTTTATTAGGATTTTATGTTGTTGCTAGCACAGGGAGACAAAAAATAACCTATGGCTGAATTATTAACCGCCTGTCGGTTTTATTTTGAAGCAGACGGTGTCGCAGAAAAGCTGGTACTTGAAGTGGCGGGACTCTCCGTAGAGTCGCCTGTGGCCGGGGACGGGGGCGTTCACGGTTCCGGCAAAAGCGGTGTGCGCATTCGTCAGGCCACACCTACGGTAGAAAAATTCTCCAACGTCACGGTTAAAATGGTGGCCACTACCGATGTAGATTTGTACGACTGGTACAAGAACTGCAACACCAACGATGGCGGCTCTTCCGCTTGGGATGGTAATCGTAAGGCTGCCTCGGTAAGCGCCTACGACCAGGCTGGTAATATGCAGGCCCGCTGGGAACTGGTCAATGCCTATCCCTGTAAATACGAAGGCCCGAGCTTTACCGCTGGCGATAGCAACATGGCCAATGAAACCCTGGAACTGGTGCACGAAGGGATTACCCGAGTGCAGTAGGTGTGGGAAGTAGGGAATGGGGAAATGGGGAAATGGGGAATGGGGAGCGGTAATACGATGACCAGGAGGCTAGCGTATGCCTAATGTTGACTTTCCATCGGAGCTATTACTGGCTAACCGCTTTTACTTTGAACTCTCGCTCAAGTTTAAAGGAGGAAATGAAACTGTTGATGCGGTTTTTCTAGAATGTCAAAAATTCCAGAAAGATCAAAAGATTATTGAGATTGTCGAAGTTGCGAAAGCTCAGTGGGCTAAGGCCAAACTGGGTCAGCTGGTCACTACCAAAATTCCAGGGCGCTCTACCGTTGAGAATCTTGTACTCAAACGGGGTCTGACAGATTCCGTGGCCCTGTGGCAGTGGTTTACCGACATCGAATCCGGCAAGTGGGACAGTGACCATGTCTCTGCTGGTTCGCTCAATATGTTTGACCAAGCGGGTACGGTTAAAGCCAAGTTTGATTTTACCGGGGCATGGCCCACCCGCTACAGCACCTCCGATGCGAATGCTCAAAGTAGCGAGATCGCCATTGAAGAACTAGAACTGGCTGTGGATGGGTTTACTCGCAGTCAATAGACATTTGTTAGTTATTTTCTCGGATTTTTAAGCAGCCCATGTTTCAAACGGAGTTTGATTTCTCACTACCCAAGGGTTACTACGATGGTGAAGGTAATCTCCATCGCAAGGGGAGAATGCGCCTGGCCAAGGCAGTGGATGAAATCACTCCGATGCGAGACCCCAGGGTAAAGGCCAATCCGGCCTATGCCACTGTTCTAGTTCTCTCACGGGTAATCACCCAGCTGGGAGCACTCTCAGACATTACCCCGCGCATTATCGAGGATTTGTATGCGGCTGATCTAAATTATCTCTATACGTTTTATCGTCATATCAACGACCTGCCGCCCTTGGCCCCCCTAAGCCAGCCTGCTACACCAGGGGCAGCAGCACCCGAACACCCCAAGGGAGAGACCGATGGCCAGACTGTCTGAGCTTGTCAATCAGGTACGACGGCGGACGAGTGAAGGTCAAAACTTTACTCGCAACCCGGCCCAGATGATCTGGCAGTGGGGTCGCAAGCGGGTCATGCTGCTCTACGGCAAAGCATCGCTGCCTGGCGGTCAGGATAGCGGTGATAAGCAGGCGGAGCAGCAACAGAATCAGTCCGCCCTTGAACAACCCGCCGCTGGCGAAACAATCGCCAGATTTGACGAACCGCATTCTGGCGCACAGAGCCGCGAAACACACTATTCTGACGTACACCATTCTGGCACAGTCTTTGATCTGTCCAACCCTAGAATTCAGACCGATGCCCTGCTAACAGCACCTATACTACAGCCTGGCGAACGGCTGCAGGGGGGCTGGTGGGGAGTCTATACCATCAAAGCCTGTGTTTATGCAAAGGACTGGATTCGCCGTTACGACGGTCTACAGGACAACGGTAGTGAGCCCGTCTGGATTTATGAATACTGCTTTGATCAAGAAAACTGGTCAGAGGATGACATTGACGAGCGCAAACGTCGATTTAAGCATTTGGTTGATTTGAATCTGCGGTTGGGAGAAGGGTCCGACTTTAGAATTGTCCGTCCTAAAGATGTGATCAAACCTGTTGGCAACCGAGTCTATCTGATTACTCGACCCGTTCCCCATAGTCTCACCTTAGACACCTTTCTAACACAGCAGTCTGTCCATTGGAACCGCCCCCAAATAGAACGCTTTCTAAACCAGGTATTACAGTCGCTGCAGTATCTGCAAACCTATTTGGTTAACTGGCCCGGCGATCGCTGGGAACAAAAATTGTCCCATGGAAATTTGTCTGGCGAATGTCTTTGGATACGTTTGCCAGAAGGCAGTACTGAACTCAACGAGTCTCCATTTTTTGTGTACCTGGGCCGCTTTCCCCTGTGGGAACATCTCTTTTGGCCGCAGCCAGTGGCCCAGCACAATGGAGAAATTGGTACTCTGGCCGATGATTTGCGGGCGCTAGCTCAGATTACCTTTGCCCTAATCTGCGGCTATCAAAGCGACGAGGATCCAGCTGACCTGGCGCTGTGGCCCAACGACGATAGCATTCGTGCGTTGTATCCCTACGTGCTGCAGCTGCTGGGTCATGGCAGTCAGTTTAAGTCGATTGACAGCGCTATTTCTGTCCTACAAACAATCCCGGACACCTATCAACCTGCGCCGGAACCGGAAGAGCCGACGGTGGCAGAAGAGCCTGTCGAAGAGTCTGGGCTGCCGTTATCTTTGTTGCTTTTGGGAGGATTCGCCCTGCTTGGCTTGATTGTTGGGCTAGCGACGGTGTTTAGACCTGCCCGTCAACAACGGCTAGCGGAGTGTACAGAGCGGTGCCGTCTGACGGAGATAGAGAGTGATGGGCTAGATGAACCCATCCGCTATGGCATCGAAGCAGGCAGTTCCTGGGGTAAAGCCTTCTTTAGCCGTTTGACCTCGCCGCTAAAAGTGCCTCAGCCCACTGCCCAGCTTGACATGACCGAGCTACAGCGGACATTGCAGGAGCGGGATCCTGAGCTGAAGTTAGAGAAATTTCGTAACGTTGCCATCCCTAAGAATTTGCTGCTGGAGTATCTTCGTACCGATGTTCTAGATGTCGCTTTGGTAGAGGATTCGGCCAATCTGTCCGGCGATCTGGAAAAACGAGTGGTTGGTTACGACGGCATTGCTATATTTGTGACCCACAGCAATGCCAAACGTCGGGATAGCATTCCTAAGCGGCTGCGGGGTCAGGTTAGCATGCAACAGCTGCAGGAGATTTTGCTAGATCCCAATGCTTCTCTAAGGGCGGCAAAAGGGGCCAGGGTTCAAATTTACTGGCCTGAGGATGAGGCTACTGCGGGGATGTTGCGAGATTTTTTGTTTGAGCACGATGCTGACAGACAGGCATTTGACCAGCGCAGACGAGAGGATATGCGGTTGACTCAGGCACCGGACCTGCTGCAGGACAGCCAGCAAGATAACTTGTATGAGCGCATGGTAAAAGACTTTGAAGACAATGCTAAATCAGACGATCAGGATGTCATCGGCATTGGGTTTGATCGGATCAGTCGGGTAATTGGCCAGTGTTCGGTGTATCCCCTAGCTCTGCTGGATAAGAACGGCACACAACACCATTTGTTTGTCGATGCCGATGGCAATCCTATCGATCAAACTACCGACCTGTGTGGCGATAAGGGTACCTACTGGGTCAATCATCGATTGTTTCAAGGTGATCAGCCCACCTATCCGTTGGCCTATGAAATGGCGGTGGTCTATCATCGTTCCGATGGCGTAGAGCCGTGCGATCGCTACGGTGAAAACTGCGATAAGGGGCTGCTGTTAGCCGATAAGCTGCTGACTATCGAAGGCCAGTATTTGCTGAGTGAAGTAGGGGTGATACCGGTAAAGCCGATTAAAACGATTCGGCAGATGGTGTGGAGTTCTGTAGCTCAGGGAGGTACCCCATGACCCCCCAACAGGTTGAAACTCTGGCCCAGCAGATTCTACGGGACCCGGTACTGATGGCTAAGCTGTGCGATCGCATCTACCGTCTACTCAAAACCGATAGGCGTCTGCAGCAAGAACGCACTGGGAGACCGCTATGACCGATCCCTTTACCTATGTTACGGCTAACCGATTCTATGTAGAAATCGACAGTGAGATTTCTGCCTCATTTAGCGAATGCTCCGGCATTGGGGTAACGCTAAAAACCCAGCCGATTGTCGAAGGCGGCGTCAATGGACAACAGCGATTTTTTCTAGACAATCCTGAATTCTCTAATGTCACACTCAAACGTGGCATTACCAATAGCGTAGACTTTTGGACCTGGATTAAAGCCGTCCTCACCAACCAATCAAAACAGCGTCGTAATGTTAGCATTTTGCTATTTAACCAGGCCGGGGACACCATGCAAGCCTGGACGCTGGTGGGGGCTATCCCCGTCGGCTGGAAAGCCGATGCGCTACAGGCCAACGCCGAGAGCGTCGCTCTAGAAGAACTGACCCTGGCCTACGAAGGCTTAAAGATTGAAAAAGAAGGCGGCAGCGACCCCACTAAAGACCAGGCGCGGGATGCAAAGACAGGTTACTTTATGGGGGATAACTAATGGCTGTTCCTCCCAAGTCTTTTTCAGAATCTTCCGTAGAGAGAGCTGGCTACCCGCCTTTGGGATGGCACCCTCAACATCACCAAACCCAATGGCAAATTTATCCCTTAGGCCATCTGACCAGCGGTATCCTCTCCGGGACTAGCCCTGAACCCAACGACGCTCCCTCGATTCAAGCACAGGCACTGCGTCAGGCCGCCCATATCGTGGGGCTACCGTCTGAGCTAGGGGATGGTTCCGGGTTTGCCAATTTTGTTTCTAATTCTGTTGCCGGTCCGGACTATCCTCCTCTTATCGACTTTGCAGCGGATATTAGAAAAAAGCCTGACCAGGTCCAGCTATCTAACGGCCCTGTAGCTGTCCCCACTGATAGCATCTCCGTCGACAGTCCCCCAGACAAACCACCCCAGTCCGAAGTTAAAGAAAAAGATATCTCAAACACCCGTGATGTTGGGGATATTTCCCCAGACAGCAGCACCATTACTCCACTACAGCGACAGCCCCTGGGGCATCGTCAGCCGCTCGGGTTTGGACGACCAGCCATCACAACAGACGAAAGCGCCACAGATGAGACCACAGTGGACACCAGTAGACCCGCTCAGCCGATCGCAACCGTTACCGCCGCTGATGTTGCTATTGCCGAGTCGCCTACCAGCCTGGAACCAAATGTTACAGAATCAGATATTACTGAACCAGGCCTGACAGAATCAGCGGAAACAGCCCCATCAGTCTCTATCCCAGAAAGATTAACTGCAAGCCCAGGCAAAGCAGAGATCTCTTCGGCAGAAGCATTAGATATTAGCCTAAGGTCAGCCAGTACAGTAGACAGAGATATTGATCACACTGCTGAGGAAACTGCGGGTTCATACACTCCCATCCAACCGGCTTCTCCGACACCGTCTGATAGCAATGTCGCTACTCATGAGGCCAATATCACCGTTGACCAGCCATCGGTCCCATCAACAGATGCCAACATCTCTCTAGAGAATAGACCCGAGCCATTGCCAGTACAGGCCACCACAGATAAAACTTTTGAGATTGACACCACAGAGGTCGTCGATCAAATCCAGCCGGTAGCGGCTGACCCGATACGTGAAACAGATGAGACAACGGGTGAACCAACACTCCCTACTGAAACCAGTGATAACGCGACTTTAGCTGGACCAGACCAGCTTAAGCCATCAGTCTCGCCAGAGCAGCCTAACTTACAAACACCTGCCCCAGCAGATATCTCCCAAGATACTCAACTGGATGAACTGCAGACTTCCTTAGAGTCTGCGCCCCAATCTTTCCCCAAGACATTTCCAGAATCTTTTCCTGAGCAACCTGAGATACCGCAGTCGGAACTTCCTTTCACACCGCCTGCTTTCGAAGAAACAGAAGAAACACCGAGCCAGACCGCAGCTGTTCAGCAGCCTGGCTTGGACCCTATCGGTCAGATTTCTGACCATGGGGCAGAGCCACAGCTACCGACGGTCAATACGTTGCCAGACAATTGGACTCAGCCTGGTTCAAACGAGGGTAGTCCAGACGGACCGTCTCAGGAAAATCCTTCTCTGATCAATCAAAGCAACCTGGCGGTACAGCCTAGCCTCCAGGATGGGAACTCAATAATATTGCAAGATGACTCTTTCAGTCTGAACCCCGCAGACAACCTCGAAGCTACAGCCGATCGGACTACACCAGTTACTCCACAGCCACCAACCACGTCTCCCTCGACGCCAGATGGGCTGATGCCGTCGGCTCAACAGATATCCACACAACAACCGTTAGTACAGCGGCAGATTGGACCAGAATCGTCTCAACCAGAGGTAGAGCCATCAGTACAACATAGCAACAACCACTTACCTACTATTGATCCAGAGGTGTTGGCCCAAAACAGATTTACAGCCAAACCATTACAGCAGGCGTCAGAACCAGTGCCTCCTATCCAGGCAAAGACACTGTCTGAAGCTGTGACCCAACCGCTAGGTATGCATGAGCTGCTGTTTGAAGAGTTGTACGATACAGATCTGTCTCAGCCTGATACTAAACCTGTAAATGCAAAACCAGCAGCGGTATCGGAAACACCTGCCATCCAGGCAAAACACTTTGAAGAGCCACCATCGCGCCTGCTGTCTCCCAGGCTGGCGGCACTCAGGTCAAACTATGGTTTGGAACAACCTGATGATGCTTTTTTCTCAGAATCAGGTCATTCACTAATTTCAACACCGTCAGCAGCGACAAAAAACTCGGAAGAAAGTATAGAGCAAGCTTTTCCGGCAGAGACAAATCAGACCATATCCTTATCGGTTGCTGATGCCCTGACTGAAACGGCAGAAAAGGGGACGGCAGCCCATGTCTCATCCGGTGAAGGTGAAGATCAAGCATTGTGGCAGCTGGCCCATCTGTTGTATAGCGAGTTACGCCGCGAGCCGGTGGTGCGATCGCACTCAACTAATTTTCAACGGGCCAGCCCCGGCCTAATACCTATGTACTCGGGAGAGAATCGACTGCCTTATCTGCCCCTGGCCCTGTGGCCACCGCCTCTACACCAGCTGGCTACCCAGATCAGGCTGCAGCTACAGGCAAAGCTACGTCAGGATTTTGAGCGAAGTTCTAGGTTAAATAAGTAAGTTTTTTAGTTTGTTTTAGTTTGCGATCGCACCATGGCCGAAACCACCCTAACCAAAGCCAAGCTTAAGCCCCTACAGGGAGAAAAGGCCAATGAAATCGTCTTTATGTTTAATCCCAAAGAGCTTTCCTTTTCCAATCAAGTACAAACAACCGACAATCCAGGGTCACGAGTTGCCAAGTCTGGCCGTCCCCATGTCAGCTTTAGCGATATTCCTCCCAAGCAACTGATTATCAAAGATATCTGGTTTGATACCTACGAAACCGGTAAAGACGTCCTAAAGGACTATCTCCAACCCTTTATCGAATCGGTTAACTTTGACGGAGAAAAGCAACGTCCTCCAATCTACCGCTTTACCTGGGGACCGCACGATTACCTAAAATCTTGCTTTATTGAACAGCTTAACTATCGCCTCACTAAATTTATGCCCGATGGCACTCCCGTGAGAGCCGTAATCGAAACCCTGGGACTAAAAGAAATTGAAAAACCGTCAGAGAGTAAATCAGCCACCAAATCCCAGCAAGACTCCGGCGACACTCGTGAGAGCCGCTCCAAGCCTTAGCCACCCTACTCCCCACTCGCCATTTACAACTCACTCACACAACCCAAAACCGCTGATTTACCAATCTCTGCTCCCCTATGCCAATCAGTAATCGCTCTCTGCCCAGTATTAAAATTGATAAAGAGGATGCGCCGGATGTCATCCTTGAAAATATTCTGCAGGTCATCATTGAAGAGAGTCTGCATCGTCCCAGTATGCTTACCCTGGTAGTCCGTAATGACTATCAGCCCGGTGACTCTAAGGAAGAACCGTGGGAGCGACAAAAGCCATTTCAGATTGGTAAGATCATCAAAGTTGGGTTTAGCGCCAGCGTTCCTAAAACAGAAGCCGACCAAAAAAAAACCGAAGAGATTCCCTACCTCTTTGAGGGGGAAATCACAGCGCTAGAAACCCAGTTTACCGAACAAACCCAGGCTCCCATTATTGTGCGCGCCTATGACCATTCCCACCGGCTTCATCGCGGCTATCATAACCGCTCATTTCAGAATATGACCGACAGCGACGTGGTGGAAAAAATTGCGGATGAAGTGGGCCTGGAGATCGATAAACTGGACGATAGCGGCGAACCCCACGATTACATATTTCAAGAAAATCAAACCAATATGGCTTTTTTACGCCAGCGGGCGGCTCGCATCGGGTTTGAGCTGTTTGCGCGAGATGGCAAGCTCAACTTTCGCGAACCAAAATCAGAAGAGCCGCTAGAACTCACCTGGCTAGACGACTTACGCAGCTTTGGCGTCCAGGTAACCAGCGCGGAGCAGGTAAAATCGGTGGAAGTACGCGGCTGGGACTACACTACCAAAGAACCTATTATCGCCACCGCCGATGAGGAAAAGCTGCTCACCGAAATCGAGAGTTCTGAAAAGTCTGGTACTAAGGCGAGTCAGGCCTTTGAAAAACCTCAAGAGCCAAAGCGAATTGTAGTGGACCAGCCGGTTTTTAAGCGTAAGGAAGCAGATGCGATCGCACAGGCCGTCTGTAATGAAATCGGCGGTCAGTTTGTTCAGGGTGACGCCATGGCCGAGGGCAACCCGGAAATTCGCCCCGGTCGGACCGTGAAGCTCAAAGAGCTAGGCCCCTATACAGGCGAATACTACATCACCGAAACTCGCCATACCTATATCAACCGCGTCTATGACACCGAATTTAGCGTACGGGGCCTGCGAGGTGGCGACCTCACCGAGCGACTAGCTGACCCATCGCCTCTAAAGCCGGGTCAAACCTTGCTAGTCGGCATTGTCACCGACAACGAAGATCCCGACGAGCTAGGCCGAGTAAAAGTTAAATTTCCCACACTGACCGAAGACCACAACAGCAACTGGGCACGGGTAGTCAGCATGGGCGCAGGCAACAGTCGCGGCTTTGACTGTCTACCTGAGATTGATGACGAAGTTCTCGTTGCCTTTGAACATGGAGATATTCATCGACCCTATGTGTTGGGAGGAGTGTGGAATGGAGAAGACGCGCCGCCGAATACGGTAAGTCAAAATGTGCAGGATGGTAAGGTACGGCTAAGAACAATTCAGACTCGTACGGGGCACAAAATTCAGTTTGTTGAAGAGGATCAAAGCGAAAAGGCTGGGGTATATGTAGAGACGAAGGGAGGACATAAATTGAGTCTAAATGATAGCAGCCAAATGATGGAACTGATGACCTCAGGCGGACATCGACTATGTCTGAACGACCAGGGAAAGAGTATTTCAATGAGTTCAACAGGCAATATCTCTATTCAAGCCGTCGGTCAAATAACGATTAACGGAAAAATGATTATGTTGAATTAATTCTGTTTAATACTTTTTCTGTTCTTATTCAAAATGAGGTGTTGATTGTGGGAAGACCAGCTGCTCGACTTGGTGATAAAGTTGTACATCCTCTACCTGGTGTATTAGGACCAGGACCAGGTAGCCTTAACGTGAAAATTGGAGGACTTCCAGCATGGCGCGGACTTCCCTTGGGGGCAAGCTTGCCCGAACCACCTCCAGAGCCAGAGCCAGAAGAAGACCAAACAGAAGAAGAGGCTGGTGCAGCACAGCAAGCAGCAGCAGAGGAAGCCATGTTAGCGGCTGGAGGGGGAGCAGATATTCATGCCTGTGCACAGCCCTCTAGCCCAGTGACAGTAGATGGTCCAGGGTTTGTAACCACAGGTAGCACAACAGTGATGATTAATGGGCTGCCAGCTTGTCGTCAAGGTGACACCATTACAGAAATTTTAGGTCCACCCAATGTAATTGATATGGGTTGTCCAACGGTAAAAATTGGAGGATAAGAAATGAACACCAAACAAGATATTTAATCCTGGTGATCCAACTGTCTTAATTGGAGGATAAGGAATGAGCGTCAAATGAAATACATAACCCATGATGCGTTAATAACAGCACCCTACAGCAATCACCCCATCATCCCATCCACCTTATCCGACTAATCTCGTTTCACATACCTCCCCCAATGCCTCCTAATGATAACTTCTCTCCTCCCCACGTTGGCGCGGGTCTCGCCTGTCCGATCCATACCAATGCCCAGGGCAGCTTTCAGCTTAGCCACGGTACCCGAAACCTAGAAGAAGCCATTACTATTATCCTTAGGACTAAGCTAGGTGAGCGAGTATACCGCCCCAATTTTGGCTCGCGGCTGTCGGAGCTGGCATTTGAGCCCATGAATACTGAGACACTGTCGCTGATTCGTCTATACGTGCAGGAAGCGATTGAAATCTGGGAACCGCGCATCGATTTACTCGATATTCTGACCGAACCCGACCCCGGTACAGGCCAGGTCAACATTACTATTTTGTACCAGCCCAAAGACAGCTATGACAGCCGCAGTATAGTCT
>NZ_JADEXP010000201.1 GCF_015207065.1 Leptolyngbya cf. ectocarpi LEGE 11479
GATCAGCAACGCCCAAAAAACAATGCTGGAGAGATGTTCTATGGAACGTCTGTACATCCAATAGGTGAAAAAATCAGGAGAGACGTTCCATGGAACGTCTGTTCGACAAGGTCGCATCCTGTTGAACGGCAGACTGCATTCTAAAGAGAGCGGCATAGGGACCATTCTTTCTCATCAGCTCGATGTGGGTGCCCTGTTCTACCACCTGTCCCTGTTCCATATAGAGCACCCGATCAGCAGGGGTAGCCAAATGTAGATCGTGGGTAATTAGAAATGTGGTACGGTTCTGGGCCAGACGACGCAGGGCTTCGGCAACTGCCTGCTCGCTGGCGTTATCGAGACCGCTGGTGGGTTCATCCAGGATCAAGATGGGGGTACGGCGGATGGCAGCACGTGCGATCGCAACTCGCTGACGCTGACCGCCAGACAGGGTGCTACCCCGTTCGCCCACCACCGTATCGTAGCCATCGGGCAGCGCCATAATAAACTCGTGGGCATTGGCTAGACGGGCCGCTGCTTCAATCTCCTGGTGGTTGGCCCCCGCAATGCCATAGGCGATATTTTCTCGAATAGTGGCGGCAAACAACAGGCTATCTTGCAAGACAACGCTGATTTGAGGGCGCAGACTCTCTAGGGTATAGTCACGAATATCGTGCCCGTCGATTTTAATTTGACCAGCGGTGGGATCGTATAGCCGCAACAACAAACTCATTAAAGTAGATTTACCACTGCCGGAGGGACCGACCAGGGCAATCTGCTGTCCTGGCTGTACCGAGAGATTAATCCCTTTAAGGATTTCCTGGTTAGGAGTATAGGCAAAGCACAGGTCTTTTAGCTGGACAGCACCTTGGAAAATAGGTGCAGGAACGGCGTGGATGAGATCGCACACATCTGGTTTTTGTTCTAACACATTCAGAATTCGTTCTCCTGAAGCCGCTGCTTTAGAGAGCCGTCCCGTGTATTTAGCAAAGTTTTGTACCGGTTTATAGGCATTTTTTAGGTAGGTTAAAAACACCAGCACATCACCAGGAGACAGGGCATCTTGAATCACTAGCCGGGCTCCATACCAAAGAACTAAGGCAGTCCCAAGCGCAATTAATACATCCACCGTCCGTTCCAGGTTGGCGGCCAGCCGTTTTGCCTCCACACTCTCCGCTAAACTACTGCGATTCTGCTGGTCAAACACATCAGCAAAGGCATCTTCTAGGGACAATGCCTGCACCAGTTTGATCGCAGACAGCGATTCTGCTGCTGTAGCGGCAACGGCCCCTTCCCGCTGCCGCTGTTGTAAAGAAGCACTGCGAATTCGACGGCTCAGGCGAGTGGCTGCCAAGCCAAATAGTGGAAACGTTACCAGGGAGAGCAGGGTAAGTTTGAGGTCTAACCAGGCCATCACCCCAACCATACTAGTCAGGGTTAAAACGCTGACCACCAAAGGTAATGCAGCGGTTAGCAAAATCTCCTGTAGCCGATTAGCATCGCTGCTGACGCGTACAATCAGATCGCCGCTGCGGGCTTTGCTGTGGTAGTCCAATGATAGCCGCTGCAGGTGTCGGTAAAGCTGGTTACGCACCTGAGCCATGACGCGACTGCCCAGAATAGCTAGGCTAACCGTACTCCAGTAGCGTGCAATGGCTCGTAAACCCGTAACGCCCACAATACTCAGGGCTGCTATGGTGAGAAGAATAACAGGATCAAGGTTAGTCTGACCGGGTAGACTGTTTGTTCCTGTAACCGGAATTAGCACATAGTCAAAGACAATTTTCAGAGGCCAAGGCTCTAATATGCGCAGACTCACATCAGCAATTAGGGCAATGCCGGTGACTAACAGCAGCGACCACTGTTGTTGTATATAGGGCCAAAAGGTGCGCACGACTCGCCATAATCCTGGCGCTGTCTGGGTAGTAGAGGTTGATTGTTTCATATGATTTTTACATAATTTAGGCCCCCAAACCCCAAGCTTAAGGGCTTCCAAAAGGCTTGCTAGGTTACAACATAGTTTGTCAGCTGATACTGGTTGTGTGCGATCGCAATAATTTGTCTTGCCACCCCATCCCAGGTGTGGTGCATCAAAATATGTCGCTTGGCCATCAGCCCTAGACATTCCCTCAAACTGGGCGATAGCCAAAGTCTCTCCAGAGCATTGGCCAGTGCCGCCTCATTTCCCGGTGGACACAACAGCCCGGTGACATTGTTTTCCACTAGGTCGGCGAGCTGTCCGATGCGGCTGACGACGACCGGTAGCCCAGCGGCCATATACTCTACTACCTTTAGCGGTGAGAAATAAAAGTCGGCTTCTGGGTAAGGAGCCACTGCTGCATCCATCGAAGCCAGCAGTCCGGGGATCGCTGCAGGAGAGACAGCCCCTGTAAAGGAAACAACAGATTGTAAGCCTCGGCGGGTTAGTTCCGCTTCCATATCCTTGCGTTGGGGGCCATCACCAACAATTAGCAAACGGCTCTGGGGCACATGCTGGTGCAGCTGGCTAAATGCACCAACTAGATGAGAGAGACCGTGCCAAGGCTTTAGCGAGCCCACAAATCCGACAGTAAAGGTGTCAGGATCTTTAGGAAGTGAGGGCTGTACGTCCTTACTAAAGCGATGATCGTTGACGCCATTCGGAATCACCTGCACCTTGTCGGCTTCTACCCAGTTGGTGAGATAGTGCTTGACACCTTGAGAAACGGCAATCAGTTTACCAGCTGACTGAAAAGCTCTGCGTGCCACCTGTTCTGCTTCATCTCGGTGGACGAGACCGCGATATTTAGCCTGTTCTTCAATCAGGGGCGCATTTACCTCCAATATTCCGGGAATGTTGGTTTTCTGGGCTAATTCCATGGCGCTGTAGCTCCAAAGAGAGTAGCGTTCATAAATCAAATCAAATGGACCAGCGTGCTCTAGTTCTCTCTGTAAATCATCATTGGAAGAGAGGGCAACCCGCTCGCGCACTGCCCGTTCTAGATTGGGGATAGGGGGCAGCCGATGGACGTTTAGATCGGTTAAATCCTCTGGCGGAGGATCGTCACAGCGTACGGCAAACAGGTCCACCTGGGCTCCCTGACGGCGCAATGCCCGGATCACTTCTTGCACATGAATCGAACACCCTTTTTGACCAAAAACAGGGATGCCAGGGTCGGCACAGATGTAGGCAATTCGCATGGGAGTCCTCCTGATGTGGTGATGTGGTGAGAGTGGGGAATGGTTTTCGGGTTGGCTAGTAAACGTTGACTGTTTGATTTTGAGGTTGGAAAAGTGTACGCAGAACCGCCGCATTCTGGGTGATGTCGAATTCAGTTTCGACTAATGCCCGAGCTTGGGTGGCTAAATGCTCCCGTAGGGTGGATGAGGTTAGTAGCTTTTGGAGAGCTTGGGCGAGGGCGGTGGCATCTTGCTGGGCCACCTGCAGTCCCGTATCGCCGTCTTGAATAATCTCGGGAATGCCGGTGACGTCGGTGGCAACACAGGGCGTACCCAGGGCCATCGCCTCTAGTAATGCGGTGGGCAATCCGTCTCGGTTACCGTCTTTGCCAATGATATAGGGGGCTGCAAACACGGCGGCATTTTGCATCAGTTCAAAGACTTCTCGCTGAGGACGAGGACCGATGAGTTCGATCCAATCGTCCAGGTTGTGGTTCTGGATTTGCGATCGCAGCTCTTGTTCTAAATCCCCCGTACCCACAATCTGGCAGGTAAACTCACAGCCCCACTGCCGCAGCAGCGCACAGGCTTCGACCAGATAGAAGAGTCCTTTTTTCTCCACCAGTCGACACACCGATAAGATTCTGGGCGCGCGCTGGGTGGGTAAACAAAACTGTAACTCACTGAGATCCATACCGTTATAAATTCGCTGTACTTTTCTTGCATCTTGGCCAAACTGTTCCTGCAGGTAGGCCACGCTGTAGTCACTGACGGTTATCACCGTGGACGCATCTCGAAGCTTACGCCGCAGATCTTCTGGATTCACACTTTCGTGAAAAATATCCTTAGCATGGGCGGTAAAGGTATAGGGAATCTCAGCAAAGTAAGCCGCCAGTCTAGCCACATTGGTGGCCACGGTACCAAAATGGGCATGGAGGTGGGTAATCCCCCGCCGCCGGATCTCCTGGGCCAGCCACAGGGCCTGATAAACGACGCTGGAGCGTTCTCCTGTCGCGTAGTCTAGCTTGGTCCAAATGTTAGGCAGCACGCTAGCCGTCTCTTGAATCTCTGCCCAAAAATAGCTAGCTGGCGTCGGTGACAGGGTAATAAGCGCAGGGGTTACTCTGCCCTGAGACGGTTTGCGTAAATAGGTAACCGGGGCGCGTACCTGGGAGATTTTATCTTGAAAGTGGGTGTCTTCTGGTGGACGCAGCGCAAAAATGTGGATGTCGGTTCCGGCGGCTTCATGGGCCAAAATTTCGTTGACGATAAATGTTTCGGAGTAACGAGGGTATCGTTTGACGACATAGCCAATGCGCATAGGATTAGAAGAAATCATAGGTTTGCAAAAATGAGGAACATAGGATCAAGAAGCATGGGGCAATGGCGGTGCCTGGGCAATCATCAGCTGTTTTTGCAACTCAATGAGTAGGTTATCCAAACCGTTGAGATTAATAGAGGCATCTTTCCGAGAGGTGGTACCAGGCTGCTGTAGCCAGTGGCTGATCGCCTCAGCATTCACATGTTCAGGATGCAGGAGATCCACTAGACCCTGCTTTTGAAGGTGGTCAGTGCGAATCCACTGTTCTAAGCGTGGGGTGACGCGGGGAACCATCAGAGCTGGCTTCTGAAAAGAGAGAATCTCGCAGGTAGTATTGTAGCCGCCCATGGAGATGACTCGACTTGCCCGTTTTATCAGCAGCGTGGGTTCTTCCAGGTAGTCGATAATGCGCAGCTGTGGGTTTTGCTCAGCCTGGGCGTAGAGATACTGTTGTACATCGGCAGGCATAAAGGGGCCAGTCAACAAAACACCGGTTGCGTTGGCCGGTAAGGTGGCCTGGGCAAACGCTTTCGCTAAGGCCGCTCCGTCCTGACCGCCGCCGACTACGCAGAGAATAATGTTGTTGTCGGTGGGTAAGGCTAGCCGTTCTAAATTAGCGTACACGGCAGGATTTACGTAGTTGAGCCGGGCTCGCTGGTCAAGATACCCGAGGGGACGCATTTTGGTGGTGATATCAAAGGGAAACTGATACTCTCTGCGCAGGTCATAGACGTTGGGGTCTCCGTAAACCCAAATGGTGTCGTAGTAACGACGAATTGCTTCAATATTGTCGCTACGCTGCCAGTCTTTTTTGACTTTCTCTGGGGTGTCCAATATATCCCGTAGACCTAGTACACAGCGAGTAGCGTGGGACGGTTGCCGCTGGTTAGACAGCCGTATATATTCTAGGGTGGCATCGAGTTCTCTTACAGCGCCTCGGGGGACGTTGTCGACAATGAGTACGTCTGGCTGAAAGTTTTGGATGGCGGTGAGAATTATTTGCGATCGCAATCGAATAATATCCTCCAGTGCCATGCCCATACGACGAGCTTCATATTGTCCATCCGCGCGTTTGTGCAATGCGGGTAAAGTAAGACTGTCTACGCCAGAGGGCGTGGGTAAATCACTGGCGTCACGCATACCGCTAATCAACAGGACGTCCGCATCTAATTTGGAAGCTCCTAGGGTTTGAGCAATCAGCAGATTACGTCGCTTATGACCTAGCCCCATGGTGTCATGGGAGTACAGTGCGATGCGCCAGCGTTGACTGTGAGACGGGCTATGAGGCGATAGGGGACGTTTTGGTTGTAATAACACCGATGACGCTTGTTTTCTCTTCTGATTTACTAAAAACATGTGACCTCCTGGCTATTTTTAGCCGCAATTTAATTACCACGTTTAACGTTGCTTAAGCTTTTCTGGCATTGCTGATCCTCGGGATGACGTCATCTGACGCGTGCTGATAAATTGCATCATCACCAGATCGGTCCATCCCCTAAATCAGCAACAGCGTTTTTCTTAACCATCGTGGCAGCCTTTAAAGGCTGTTTTGGTAACAGACCATTGCGGCCTAAACATACCGATAGAGAGCGTTGGCATCACAGCACATAGGGTGAGCATTAGCTAAATGTTAAGAACGGGTTAACTCTTGTTTAAGCATCTCACCCGTGCATAAAGATCCTATGAAAGTCGTGTGAGAGATTTCTTACATCACGGCACAAATCATAAGATCGCTCTTATCCATGGACGTATTTGTGCCAATTTATAGATTTATCAAGCTAATTCGTCATGTATAGAATGCTTGTTTTGACAAGGATTTTACTGCTTGATAAGTCGATTTTTGACTATGAATAGATACTCACATATTGCTGCTAGCGCATATGGATTGGGATTCGGGTAATACCAGCATTCTCTTGTTAACTACAGTCGTATCTGGCTTCCATCTCAGTAATGGACTGTGTAATCAAGGTCTCTAGGAGAGTGATGTCCACATCCGATAATTTCTTAATATAGAGACATGATTTGCCCAGCCGATGCTTACCCAGTTGCTCCAACAAAGCTGAATAATTCTCAAAACCCGGCATAATATATACTGTCAGCTCCCGCTTTCTGGGTGAAAAGCCAGTGATAAACCAGTCTCCTTCTCGGCCACTTTTATACCTGTAGTGATAACGACCAAAACCAATCATGCTGTCTCCCCACATTGTGGGTTCTCGTTGAGTAACGCGCTGCATGATGGGTAGCAATGTCAGACAGTCATTGCGGCGCTGTTCATTCTCTAATGCCTGAATAAATTTATCAACGCTGGCATCGTTGGGTTGGGTTTTGAGGTCTGACATGTTTCAAAAAAACTTATCGACGGGTGGATAAGTTCTGACTAGGGTTTTCTGCAAGGCTCCATCGGACCATTATAGTTTTTGGATTGTGGCCTGCTCTTTGGCAGTGAGGGGACAGTCAATCGCTTGAAACTCGTAGTATTGATATTCGCTCATTGGCCATTCCTCCCATTGCTAAAGCCCAGCTTTTTTAGAGTAAGGCATAACGAGGAAGTACAGGTGAAGGTAACGTCCTTGTTTTTGAAGATGATGCAGCGAGAGTATGGAAAATCGCGATTGTTTTCGTTGGTGAATCTCTGATTATCTATCTCTCATACGCTCCAGATGTGCTACCGATAGTGTTCATTTATTCATAGCTAGTGAAATATCGTATAAATAGTTAGCAAGAGTTTACATCGCCTATCTGTAAACTTGTGATATCCGGAGCCAAGGTAGTGGAAGGATTTATCGCCCTGCCAGCTGGGATACTACTTTTTATACCTTAAATTACTTTTCTTCCCGATTTATAGTTCGAATACATGCATCAAGAAAGCGAGAACACTGAAGGAACTTTTGTTTCGACTTTGCTCCATATTGGAATGTCAAATAATAGAAGACTTCCCAACCAGAGGTGCTCTATCCCTGCGATTTTTGATTGCCCTGTAGATGTTATTTTTGTCATGAAAATCAAACATTTGAACTCTGAGAAACAGCAAAGCCACAACGTTGTGTTAGAGCCAGTTTCAGAGAGTTCATCTCGAGCAAATTGTTTGTCTCCTAATCTAAAGAAAATCATAAGCATCTCTGCTGGCTGTACCTTATTGACAGGGTTAGCGAATTCTCAAGCCGCTACGGTCTATGCCTGTGAGGCTGTTGAAGATAACGCCAGCGAGGCTAATTGCCAAACTCAGGAGAGAGAGGATGTTGATGTTGATGTTGATGTCAGCAACTTGAACGCCCCTTCGGTTCAGCAAAATTTGAAGGTGCAATGGTCAACGGCCTCAGCAGATGATACGGACAAACCTGTTTTGGTTAGTGATGGTGCGATCGCAGTTGAGCAGGAAACAGCCACTGAAGCAGATCAAGCAATCACAGTTGAGCAGGAAACTGCTATGGAAGTAGATCAAGCGCTCTCTGAGGACGATCTCGAACCCCTGCCCACCTCACGACGGATCTATGGCGATACTATCGATTTACAAGAGGGCTATTCAGGCACCACCAGTGTCCCAGTACTCGAACGCGGCGCTAGGGGCGATGTGGTCTCCAGGGCCCAACAAAAGCTAAATGAAGCGGGGATCACGGTCAAAGTAGATGGCATTTTTGGTAAAGCCACTCAACAAGCAGTACGGGAGTTTCAAAAGTCTCAAAACCTACCCCAGAACGGTGTAGTGGACTCTGAAACATCGAAAGCCCTCTTCGGCTCTGACGTTACTGTTAGCCTATCGCCAACGGCAGGAATTCCCAAAGCAGGGGTGGGCAAAGCAAGCACGAGCATTCAGAACATCGCTTCGGCTTCAAGTCAGGAAACGGACTATGCCAATGATGCTGAGAATGTCTCTGTTGTCAGGAGGCCAGCCGTCGGCATCAACAAATCGATTGTCCAGGTATTTGACCCCGATGGCACCCCCGATGACGATGGTGTGGTTGATGAAGCTGGCGATATGATCAGATATTCCATCAAGGTGAAAAACGCCGGTAATGTCACCTTGACCGGGGTTACTGTCGATGATCCCCTCACTGGTGGCATTCTGACAACGGATGCCACCCTAGACGTTGGGACAGAACAGACCTTTACCGCTGACTATACGGTCACCCAGACTGATATGGATAACAACGGGGCTGGATTAGGCTTTAAAGTGGGCTCCATTGATAATGAAGCCACAGTGATTAGTAATCAGACGGGTTTAAAGCTTGATACCGAGGCCGTTCCTGTTAAACAGACGCCTGCTATCAAGGTGAACAAGAGTGCTGTTGGCATTGACACTAAGAATGACGGTCGCCTCAATCAAGCAGGCGATATTATCGAATTCATCATTGAAATTGAAAATACCGGTAACCAGACCTTAAACAACGTTGCCATCAATGACCCACAGCTCGGGATTGATCGCGTGATTGGTCAGCTAGCACCTGGGGCTACCCAAACCTTTATCGGTCGATATCGGTTGACCCAAGCGGATATTGATAGTAATGGTGGTGGTGATGGAGACATTGACAATACGGTTGAAGTAACAACTGCTGAAACAGGTCTGAGTAAAGACTTTGCCGAAGTTAAGGTGGAGCAAAATCCAGACATCAAGGTCGAAAAGAGAGTCATTGAGCAAGATAGCAGTGGCGATGGCACCCTCAACAATGCGGGGGAAAAGGTTATTTATGAGGTGATTGTTACCAATACAGGAAATCAAACCCTGACTAATGTGTCCATTCAAGATTCATTGCTAGGTTCCTGGATTATTAGAGGTATAACGCTGGCTCCAGGTGCAAGTCGGTCTTTTAGCTACGATTACATTGTTTCCCAGGCAGCTTTGGATGGTTAATGTGCTCGTCATGAAATGGGGCTAACAGAGTCAAAACCCACTAGACTCATATCTTGCACTAAGATTGGCTGTGTCGCTAAAGCCCACGCTGGGTTGAAACGCCAGCGCTAACTGAGGGTTGTCCGCTAAAAGGGACAATTGGGTATGGAGGCGCTGGAGGCCGGTGGTGGAGCGATCGAAGTATCGCTAAGTGTTGTGGAAGCAAACCCTCAAAACACATTTCCGATAATTGTGTCCCTTTCAGTGGACACCCTTCGGCTAGCCCAGGGTTTCGAACCCTGGGCGGGTTGGTGCTTCCCCACCAGCGCACGGTGGGCTACTCACCTACAGACGTTTCATCAGGATGCTAATGACGTCGCCCTGGTCGGGGGTGAGGATCAGCTGATTGTCGGGGATGTCGATTAGGGGGCTCCACTGGTTGGGTTCGACGTATTTGAGGGTGTGGAGCAGGTGGATAGTTTGGCGGATGCCGCCGGGGCTGCCGAGCAGAATATGGCGAATGGTTTCGCCTGTGGGCAGGGTGATGGATAGGTTAGCGGGTAGGGTAGCTGCCTGTGTTGTCATGGGGCGTTTTCCTTTGGTTTTTGGTTGACTAAGGGTCAGGAAAGCGCCCAAAAATGAAGCCACCCTGCAACTAAACTCAGGGTGGCTGTAAGATAATCACAGTCCACCAACTGCTCCGATCAGTTGGCTGGGTTAGCAGGGTGGTGGTGTTGACTGCACCGCCATCCCGCGCGGCTAAATTTTTGGGTGCGGAAATAGCTAGAGGCTAGCTATAGTTTTGTAGGCTAGCAGGCCCAAGCCAGATGAGTCAAGATGCAGTTTTACATCAACAAAAGTTGTTGAGTACAGAGTGGGCTGATGTTCTGGAAAATCCGCCTAGAGCTGCTATGTGGCTATGTCGAATTAACATTGGGGCGAGGCCCATCCATCACACCGCAAAACATCCATAAGAGCTTTCCTCTCTCCAAACCACAGAATCATAGGTTAGGTTTCGGCAATCTTAACCCAACAAATCCAAACTCAACAGTTGCACCTTAAGTCGGGTTGAATCCCATCGATATCCAAAGATGATAAGCGCTCCACGTTACCACAACTCAGAGGTCAATTTTGCAGATGTCGGCTTACAAGCTTGTATGAGAGAGAAGAGAGTCTACTCCATACAACCTCTTTCCCATTGCCCTCCATACTCCATAGTAAACTTTAAGTGGTAGATGTCCTCTAGGGGCAGTCAAATCCCATTGCGTTTTAGTTTCAGGCTGCCAAAAACCGTTTTTCCTCCAGCCAACCTGTGTCACAAATTTTCTGTAAGCCTTGTCGTAGTACTTGTTGTCAGCTGCAGCACCGCAGCTTAGATAGATTTCTTTTTGTACACTGAAACCAAAGTGTCCTCCCGTAAATTGAACCCATAGTCGGTCAATAAGCTGTAAATCACTGTGAGGAAAGCCTTCGATATTATCAATATCTAACCAACCTAACTCTTTCCGATTAGTTACATCTAGCATTACTGCTGCAGTTTCTTTGTCTGCTTCCCTCCAAAGGGCATTCGCTAGATAATTAATTAGGTCTCCATAACGTGGGTGAACTTGTTCTCGAATGATACATAAAGTAGTGTTAAGGATGTAGGGACGATAGTGATATGTATTCTCATCTAATGCTAATTCTGTCTGAGTACTAAGCCATCCACAAAACCATTGTGCATCTACACTTGAAATACCTCTCACAGGTTGATTGCCTTTGCTGTAACAATCGGCGTAGTATTCATAAGCATGAGAATGAAATTGTCCTAATCTTTGATTTTCTAGAAAGAGACTATACTCTGCCCACGTAATTGGTTTAGAAAGAAGCGTTTTGTCATTTCTTTTGAAACGTTCCTCTAATAATACCTTTGCGTTTATTAACCTTCCCAAGTCAATATTAGTTAATTGATTCTCCAATAAATCTTTTATAGATAATTGAGTTTTTGACTTTTCCTCAATTACTATCCGACGAGCAAATTTTAGCTTTTCCGTAGTGGGAGTATCCAAAATGGCCAAAACGAACGGTGTGGCCTCTGTCACTGCTGCGTAGAAGCTAATCACCTCACTCCAGTCCGAATTATCTAACCTCGCTAACAAATAATCTATCGGATACCGATCTCTGATCTCTAGGGCAGTTAGATATTCTTGAAATGTTTTATGCAATACTCCGGACAGAATTAGGAGACTAGCACCCCATAGTCACAAAGACTTGGAAAGTTGGGATGTGATTTAATCAAAGTCTCGTCTAAGTCTAAGTTTCGAATAAACCTGTCAATCAGATGCTGATTGAGTTTGCGACGTTTGTAGGAGGCCATGGAAAAGA
>NZ_JADEXP010000202.1 GCF_015207065.1 Leptolyngbya cf. ectocarpi LEGE 11479
AAGACAAAAATCTTGGCTGCGGTGGGCGTCAATGGCCAAGTTATTTTAGAGGTGATTCCAGAACTAAAGCAGCTGATTGGAGAACAACCAGCGCTATCAAACCTGTCGGGCAGGGCGGCTCAGCAACGCTTTAACCTGATTTTTAGTAATTTTGTGCAGGTTTTTACCAGCAGGGACCATCCGCTAGTAATCTTTTTAGATGACCTGCAGTGGGCCGATTTAGCCTCATTAAATTTGCTGCAACGATTAATGGATGCTACGGCATTGGGGACGGATAACAGATATCTGTTGGTAATCGGCACCTATCGAGATAACGAAGTATTTCCGGCCCATCCCCTGGTGCTGGCTCTCAATGATATGGAGCGCCACGGAAAAACCATTCATACGCTGACTTTAGCCCCCCTAGATGCATCCGATATTGATCAATTGGTGGCAGACACCCTGAGATGTTCGGTGGATAGGGCCCATCCCCTTGCCCAGCTGATCTATCAAAAAACCCAGGGCAATCCATTTTTCACCACACAGTTTTTACAAGAACTCCATGAGCAAAGCTGTATCGCTTTTGACGCTGATGCAGGGTTTTGGCAGTGCGATCTCTCACAGGTGCGACAGCTTTCTCTCACCGAAGATGTGATGACATTCATGATGAGGCGGCTGCAAAAGCTATCCCCATCCACTCAACAGGTTTTAAAACGTGCCGCCTGTATTGGTAACGGCTTTAACTTGACGATCTTAGCAGCGATTTGTGAGTTACCTCAAGATCGTGTGGCCACAGAACTGTGGTCTGCCCTGCAAGAGCAGCTAATTATTCCAGAAAATGAAACCTATAAAATTTTTGGCATTGCGGATTCTCAGGATGACTTCGGCTGTGAGAGACTGTCCAATGGCAACAGCTATAGGTTGGCCCATTCCCCAAATCAGCAATCGCATTCTTTTCAAGGAGACGGGGCTAATAAAATCGCCATTGAGCCTGTTGTTGCGCGCTATCGTTTCCTTCATGACCGCATTCAACAAGCGGCCTATGGATTAATCCCAGATAACCAAAAGCAGATTGTCCATCTAGAAATTGGACGATTGTTATATAAAACAGCCTCAGACACCCAGCTTGAGATTGACCTGTTTGATATTGTTAACCACTGGAACAGAGGTCTTGAGCTAATCGATAATCCAGCAGAACGACATCAGCTGTGCCAGCTGAATCTAACGGTAGGACAGCGCGCCAAAGCCGCCACCGCCTATGAATTAGCTGAACAATATGCTATTGCCGGGATACAGCTATTGGGCAACTGGCAAACAGAGTATGACATGATGCTGGCACTGCATGAGCTAGCCGCAGAAGTCACCTACCTCAATGGCGAGTTTGATCAAGTCCAGACATGGACAAACCGTGTGATACAGGGCTCTAGCCATTTTTTAGATCAGATCAAGGTTTATGAAATTCAGATCCTTGTAAAGATTGCGCAAAAACAGCTGCTTGACGCAATTGAACTAGGGCGACAGGTTCTCCGGCAGCTAGATATTGATATTCCTGCAACTCCAACCGACGCCGATATCCAACGAGCATTGGCTACAACGGCAACATTGGTTCCCCACAGTGAAATTCACTCCCTAGCAGAATTGCCCACAATGACCGACAGGCGGGCGCTAGTCGCATTAACTATTCTGAATACAATCGCTGCAACCGTTTATCTAGCCCAGCCAAAACTCGTTCCTTTAATTGTGTTAGAGCAAGTTAAGCTATCGGTTATCCATGGCAACTCACCGATATCAGCAGGTGCCTATGCGCGCTACAGCTTCATTCTATGTAGTCAGGGTAATGATATTGCATCAGGCTATCAGTTTGGCCGTCTGGCCCTAGCCCTATCTGAGAAGTTTAATGACAAAGCTATCAATACCCGCGTATTTTTGATGGTGGGTGTCCTGACAATCCCCTGGAAGCACCATCTCAGCGAAAGTCTGCCATTGCTAAACAGAGCCTATGAAGAGGGGCTAGCATCCGGTAATTTAGATGGTGCAGCGTTGGGTCATTACTACAACAGTCAATCTTCTTATTTGATTGGGCAGGAGCTACACGACTTGGAACATCAGGTAGCTGTTCGCAGCCAACAACTACGACAAATCAAACAAGAATTACACCTTAACAACAACGAGCTGCTGCGCCAGGTCATTTTGAATTTACTAGGCAAATCTGACACAGCCTGTTGTTTGGTGGGGGAGGCATTTAATGAAAAGCATATGCTGTCCCAGTACAAGTCTGCTAGCAATATTCTGGGGCTATACTGCTTCCATTTACACAAGCTCCTGCTCTACTACTGGTTTGAGCAGCCTAACGAAGCTGCTGAACATGCAATCCTAGCTACGGAGTATTTAGCGGGTGCAATAGCACAGGCTACAGTTCCTCTCTTTTACTTCTATGACTCATTAGTGGCGTTGGCTCAGCATGGCAATGATCCTTGCTCAGAGCAAAGAACAATTTTGGAGAAGGTCAACAACAATCAAGCAAAATTGGAGTATTGGGCAAACTTTGCTCCTGTGAATTTTCAACACAAACTCAATTTAGTAAAGGCCGAGCAGAGCCGCGTTTTAGGGCAGAAAGCTAACGCGATTGAAGCCTACGACCGAGCCATCAGTGGGGCGAGAGAGGCTGGCTACATCCAAGAAGAAGCCCTTGCCAATGAACTGGCGGCTAAATTCTACTTGGACTGGGGTAAAGAGAAAGTAGCGGCAAGCTATCTTCAAGATGCCTACTACGGCTACGCTCACTGGGGAGCTACAGCTAAAACTGACGATCTTGCAAAACGCTATCCCTATTTGCTTCAGTCTATCCTTGAGCAAGCTACGCCAGCAACAAACCTGTTGGATACCCTAGCTACGATCGCCTCTCCCACTCTGACGGTTGATGCCAAAGCAGTTGACAGTTACTCTTTATTTAGCACGACCAATACTACCCTTGACTTTGCATCAGTACTAAAATCTGCTCAAGCGATCTCAGATACGATTTTATTGGATAGATTGCTACGCCAGCTGACCCAGATCATACTGGAAACGTCTGGAGGCGATCGCTGTTTTCTGGTACTACCTGATGACGATGGCCGCTGGCAGCTGAGGGCGATGGCAACACCTGATGGCATTCAGCTGTGTACTACTCCCTTAGCTGACAATCTAGAGGCTCCCGTTAAACTCATCCAATATGTCAAACATACCCAAGCGGGGGTGGTAGTTGATAACCTAGCGACAGATTTACCTATTGTTGATGCGTACTTGAATCAGCACCAGCCTCAAAGTGTTTTATGTTTGCCAATGTTGCACCACGACACTATTGTGGGGGTACTGTATCTCCAGAATCAATATATCCGTGGCGTCTTTACTAATGATCGCATTCTTGTGCTCAGCTTTCTCTGTACTCAAGCTGCGATCTCAGTAGAAAATGCCCGGCTTTATCAGCAGGCCCAAACCTATGCCCAACAGCTGGAAGCATCACAGCTGCAGCTAGTACAACATGAAAAAATGTCAGCCCTGGGTAATCTTGTGGCGGGCGTTGCCCACGAGATCAATAATCCTCTTAGCTTTGTCGGTGGCAATGTCAGCGAGCTGCGACTGTCAATAACTGATATTATCCATTGTCTACAAGGCTACCGTGATGCGTTTCCTAATCCGGGTGAAGAGATTCAAACATTGTGGGACGAAGCTGATATTGATTTTGCCCTAGCCGACATTCCCAAAATACTGACCTCTATGGAGACAGGATGCGATCGCATTCGCGCCATCAGCAATAGCCTGCGCATGTTCTCCCGTACCGATACCAATACTAAATTTAAGGCCAACATTCATGAAGGGTTAGACAGCACCCTATTAATTTTAAAGTATCGTCTCAAAGCCAAAAATTTTCGGCCTGAAATTGAGATTGTAAAACACTACGGTGATCTATCAGAGGTGAGCTGCTTTCCAGGTCAGCTAAACCAGGTGTTTATGAATATTGTTGCCAATGCTATTGATATGTTTGACGAAATGGCTGAAGAACAATCATATGAGTATCTTGAGGCTAACCCTCAGATACTCACGATTTGCACCCGTGTTGTCGATAGTGGTGTAACCGTCGAAATTGGTGATAACGGTAAAGGAATGAATGATGAAACCTGTGCCAAAATCTTTGAGCGCACGTTTACTACGAAACCTGTGAATAAAGGAACAGGGCTAGGGTTAGCTATTTCTCGCCAAGTTATTGAGGAAAAACATGATGGTCGCTTGAGCGTAAGCTCATCTTTGGGAAAAGGGACGGAATTTGTCATCTATTTACCAATGTAGGATCTAGTTCAGGTGTCGTCACTACTGACTGGGGTTGCTTTCTCTAGCTCTTCTCACCTCATCGAAATAATCAACCGACCATTGGCAAAGCGACTGCAATGGCTCAACAAGGGTTTCTCCTAGGGGCGTTAACGAGTACTCAACCATTAATGAGGGCGTTGTGAATTCTTCCCGCCTTACCAGGCCATCTTTTTCCAAGTTCCTTAACGTTCGAGTGAGCATCCGTTGAGAAACTCCTCCAATTTCTCGCTGTAACTCTCCATAACGTCTTTTGCCACGAGACAAAACATAAATAATGGCTGTTATCCACTTATCTGAAACAAGATCAAGCGTTTGTCGCAGATAGGGATGTGTATCCAGAATTGAAGGGAATTGCTCCATAGGACTCAAAATAAAACGCTACGTACATCTGTGTGCCTACTTGCCAACTTTAGGCTTGAGTCACATAATAAGCCGCGAAGGTATTCCAGTACAGATTGGCAAATGTAAGATCTACCTATCATGGCGACTGGGAATGTTGCACCCAGTCCAGAAATTGCAGAAATGTTTCTAAATGGTTAGCGACTAAAGAGAACTAGTAAACCCTACGACAGGCTCAATTATGACCACACCTGGTTTCTTTACCCAAGATAGTGCAGCCATGCTGCTGATTGACTATCAAGTTGGCACAATGCAGTTGATTAAAAATCTGCCACTCCCTAATGTCAAAAAAAATGCGATCGCACTTGCCAAAATAGCCAAGGCTTTAAATCTTCCCGTTGTGCTCACTAGCAGTCAGGAAGACCGGTTTCAAGGCCCAATTATCGATGAACTGGCCGAGATTCTACCTGATGCCTATGACTCTAGAATCAAGCGTACAGGCATTGTCAATGCTTGGGACGATGAGAGCTTTGTTAAAGCGGTCAAAGATACCGGACGTAAGCAGCTTATTATGGGGGGCGTAACCACGGATGTTTGTTTGATCTATCCATCAATTACAGCGGTCCAAGATGGGTTTGCAGTACAGGCCGTGATGGACGCCTCAGGCTCTCCTTTTCACCTGTCAGAACAACTTTCCCAGCAGCGAATGCACGATGCCGGTGTTGTGTTGACGGCAACCAATACGTTGCTGGCTGAGCTAGTGCAGGATTGGAGCCGACCAGAAGGGGTGGAATTGCAAAAGCTATTATTTGAAGACTTACTGCCAGAAGAGTTTATTAGAGGCAATACAACGCCCTACTAAAAAGATTTCAGGCACTAACACAATAAATAGAATCTTCTGAGAAGATTCTATTTATTGAAAACAATCTCTAGGGAAAATCTACGGAATTAATGAGTGGACTGTATGAAAGACGATATTTTTGCCAAGATGACGGAGGATACTCGTGCCCTTGTGCAACAAATGCAGGCCAATGCATCGCCGTCGCCTAACGCTGATTTTGTGCTGTCAGCTCGCGATGGATATCGACAGATCATTTCGCTAGCTGGATCAGTTGAAGAGGTAGAAACGATTGAGCACTATCAGGTTACTACAGCTACACCGGCTATCCCGGTACGTCTGTATAGGCCACGTAGACCACAATCGGAGGGTGCGTCACCCCTACCGGCGCTTGTCTATTTTCACGGTGGCGGGTTTATTAGTGGCGATTTTGATACCCACGATCGTCCGCTGCGAGCCCTGGCCAACGCCAGCGGTTGTGTCATCGTAGCAGTCAAGTACCGGCTGGCACCGGAGTTTCCCTTTCCAGCAGCACCAGATGATTGCTTTGCAGCATTGCAATGGGTGATTCAGCAAGCAAAAGAGCTGCGGATTGATGCCTCTAAAGTTGCAGTTGGGGGCGATAGTGCAGGTGGGTTACTGGCTACCGTTGTATGTCTGATGTGTCGCGATCGCAACTTAAGTCAACCCATCGCACAGATATTGATCTACCCAAACACTGACCTAGCAATTGATACCGCTTCATGGCATGAGCTAGACTTTTTACATCCTGCGCAATCACGCGAAAACTTTCTCAGCCAAGTGGCGATGTATGTGCCTGAGCCTCACCAACGTGGGCAACCCTATACATCCCCATTGCGTGCCCCTGACCTTTCAGGTCTAGCACCGGCTCTGATGATCACAGCCGAACTGGATGCTCAATGTGACGAAGGTGAAGCGTATGCACAGCGATTGCGAGCTGCGAGCTGTCTTGTCACACACACCCATTATCCTGGCGTCTTACACGGTTTTTTTCAAATGGGCGGAGTGATTGCATCAGGAAGAGTCGCAATTACTGAGATTGCATCCTATCTGCGCCTTCATTGCCGTTACGGCAGATCGGCAGTGTAGCCAGCGCTCGTGCGGCCAATGTCATGAATAGGAACTCAGTCTAGCCCTATGGGTACCGTTGATACTGCTCGGCAATGGGCTTTAGTATGGATTGCGTGAATAAGCTCCCAGTCCTTAGGGCTAGGGGCCAGTAGTAGCGTCAATCGCTGGGGCAATTCCTAGTTCAGACATGGTTCAGACCTACCGCCTTGCCATTACCCATATTGAGCAGACCTGCCTGGTTGAACTAACCTGGGGCGATGGCATGCAGCTAACCGCGACGCTGCCCTATCCCAAGGAGCTGATGCGGCTATATCAACAGTGGCAGCGGGATTATTATCGCTACTATCGCACCCTGCCTACCCTTGATGCGGCTGCGGCTACTGACACAAGCGGCAGTGCAGACGGCCTGGGTCTCCGTGCCCGCGTTGGTGCGGTCGGTCAGGTACCGGTGGAGCCCACTGATTTGCGCAGTCAGCTAGCCCAGGCAGAAGTGCGACTGCTCAATACCTTTCATCGCTGGCTAGAGAGTCGCGAGCTGCTGGAAATTCGCGGACGATTGAGAACTCCGCCTGGGGATAAATCAGGCAACAACACCCTGTTTATTACCTGCTCCACAGCAGACCTGCGACGGCTGCCGTGGGAGACGTGGGAGCTGACGCGAGAATTTGGCCAGGGACCGGCCATTGGCATTGCCCGCTTGCCGATCAATAGTCCTGTGGCGGCTACCCCCTTGAGGAAACAACGCGGCAAAGCTAGAGCCCTAGTCATTATTGGCGATGATACGGGGCTGGATTTTCAGGCCGATCTCAAGGCGATGGAGCGTCTAAACAAGCTGGTGGTGACTGAGGTGGTGGGTTGGCAGCCGGGGAAAAATCCCCACGGACTCATCGATCGGATTCGCGATCGCATCCGCCACCCGGACGGCTGGGACATGCTGTTCTTCTTTGGCCATAGCAACGAAGCGGCGGAGCTAGGTGGGGAAATTGCGATCGCACCCAACACAGCCCTTTCTATCCGCGATCTTGAAGCAGACCTGAGTACCGCCAAGCGCCATGGCCTCAAGTTTGCTCTGTTTAACTCCTGTAAGGGGCTGGACATTGCCCAGCGGCTGGTGGCCCTGGGGCTAAACCAGGTAGTGATTATGCGCGAGCCCATTCATAACCAGGTGGCGCAGTATTTTTTACTCCAGTTTTTGCAACACTTAGCGCAGTTTGAGACCGTTCAACAAGCGCTGCAGCAGGCGGCTAAGGCGCTCAAGTCTGAAAAGAATATCGCCTATCCATCGGCTTACCTAGTGCCGTCATTGTTTAGCCATCGGGGTGCAGAGCTGTTTCAGCTGCAGCCCGTGGGCTGGTGGGCCAAGCTGGGGACGCTGTTGCCCAGTCGGCGACAGGGGATGGTGCTGGGTGCGATCGCAATTCTCTCGTTGTTGCCCTCGGTGCGAGATCGGCTCATGGCCAGTCGTCTGTGGACCCAGGCGGTCTATCGTCATGTCACCAGTCGTCCGCTGAAAGCAGAGGTATCTCCACCCGTATTGCTGGTACATATTGACAAAGAATCCATTGCCCGTGGGATTCCTGACGGTAGAGCCAAACCGATCAATCGAGACTATTTGGCATCGCTGTTAGACCGGGTCGTTGATTTAGACGCCCAATTGATTGGCATTGACTATCTGTTAGATCGACGGCAGGACGAGAACAACCCAAAGCTAAAAGAAAAAATTGAAAAAGCTGTTAGTCAAGGCCGCTGGCTGGTATTGGCAAGTGTGCTAGATAAAGGTAAAGAGACTCTACCCCAAGCCGAATTGGCAGATCCTGCCTGGTCCATGTCTGGATATGTCAATGCTCATCCGTGGACTCTAAAAGCCCTACAGATTGGTCAGTATTGCAACAGACGTTGTCCTTTTGGCTATCTGCTAGCCGTTACCCAAACAGCTCTAAACAGCCCATCGAACCAAAGCCCAACGCCAGCGCTGGATAATAGAGGCGATCTGCGTCAAGATCTGTTTTCGACAATAGAGCAGAACAATACTTTTCTAAAACTCAAAAAGCTCTCATACTATCGCCTATCACCAATTTTTAGCCTGTCACGCTGGATAGAACAACGATGGTTACAGCCCGTACTGGATCTCTCTTTACCTCCAGATCATATATACGAGCGGATCTCAGCCCATCAGTTACTAGAGCAGAATCTTCAGAACTTGAATACTCAGTATGATTGGCGAAACAAGATTGTCTTAATTGGCTCTGGTGGCTATTCAGAAGCTGGTTTGGACAGCTACAATGATTATCAACCAAATCCACCAGCTACTCAGTTCTGGCGAAATCAGACCCAGGATCCAAACGAACTGATAACAGGAGTAGAGTTCCACGCCTATACGATTCATCACTTTCTTTCTGACCATAAAGTGATTCCGATTCCGGTCTTTTGGATGGCGGGCATTGGTGCGATCATAGGGGCTACTTCAGCACTGGTATTAAAACGTCGTAAACATTTACGCTCCTACCGTTGGTTGGGGTTAGTAGGGTTTAGCTTTGGCTATGGACTAATCGGAGTTGTCATACACAGTACCGCATCAATTTTGTTACCCTGGCTGTTGCCTACGGCAGCTGTATGGGTTTATCACGTACCGAATTTACAACATTCACATCAGGAGAAACTGCGATGAATTTTGAGGGTAAATCTATCTGTCAGGTAGGAGTAATAACTGGGTTGATGCTAGCTATAGGACTGGCGGCGGATGTTCAGGCTCAGCAGGCTTCTTATGGTTTTCTTAAAAAGTTAGACAAGGTTTGGGATCGAGTTGTTAGGGATGACGAGCACAAAGAGCCACCACAGTCTTCACAAGCTTCGTCTGGCATCCGTAATCGGTTAGAAAATATTTGGAGCCGAATTGTTAGACAGGATGAGTATAAGGAGCCGCCGCAGACATCGCGAGGAGATTTGTGTGCGATCGCACCCTCTGTACCAGGTGCTGAGACATCAACGATCTGGCATAATCAGCCGGTGATTGCGCTGCAGCCTGGCTCAGTCGAAAAAGTATCCCTGCGAGTGGCTGACTCAGAAGAGGCCTTTTGGGACTATGTACTGTCTGACGATGACAACCATGTGGTATATGACGGTGAGCCGTTGATGCCAGGGCAAACTTATGTTGTGGGGCTGCATGCGATCGCAGATTTTGGGCCAACGTCAGAGGCGGAGTTTGAAGTTCTGCCAACGGCAATCCGCGCATTGATAAACAATGGCCTGAGAGTAGCCGTTTTGGAGGATGATCCTATTTTTGAAGCTGTTTCTGACAGCGAAAAGCAGGCAATCCAGCAGGCTGAGTATTTTGCAGAGCGCGGTTTACCCTACGATGCGATTCAAGCCATGTTTAGCGTCAGTTCTCCATCGGCTGCCCTACTGGCTGGACAAGAGCAGATGCTGAAAGAAACCTGTCAGCCTGCACCTACTGATTGATGGTGAGTGCAGGCTCGTCAAGTTTCTGTTCTCTTAGTAATGCCTTATTTGTATCTCATGAAAGATTGAATCCATCTACTCACATCGGTTAAATACATAGGTTTACAAAGAACTAGCTCAAACGTGGTCACCGAGTACAATGACGGCAATATCTAGAACCGTCGTTACTTCTGTGTCTATCTGTAATACGTCCTGTCCCTATGATCAATTCATCGCGGCTCTGAAAGCGCGAAAAATTTGGGATGTGGGTACGTTGATTCAGCAGATGCTAGGGGACTTTGACGGTATGTCCTTGACTGAGAAATATGCTCAGGTAGATAAGCTTAAAGGCTGGCTCGATAGCTTTCGTCCGTTGCCGTCTACGGTGGTAGCGGAGCTAAAACAGCTGTTTGATGTGCGGTTTACATACAATTCTAATGCGATTGAGGGCAATACCCTGACCCAGAGTGAAACGCAGCTGGTGTTGGAAAAGGGGATTACCGTCGGTGGTAAAACGCTGATCGAGCATTTGGAGGTGGTCGGGCATCGAGATGCGATTGACTATGTGGAGTCGCTCGCGCAGCAGGAAACTAAGATTGGCGAGTGGGAGATTCGGCAGATCCATAGTCTACTGTTTATGGTGATTGACCGGGCAGAAGCAGGGCGCTATCGACAGCTGGATGTAAAGGCGGCTGGGACGGAATATACCTATCCGCCCCACTATTTGCTGCCGGAGCTGATGGCAGAGTTTGTTGAGTGGTTAAATTCAGATGTTGCTCAGCAGATGCACCCGATTGACTATGCAGCAGAGGCCCACTGTCGGTTTGTGGGGATTCATCCATTTCGGGATGGAAATGGGCGAACGGGGCGATTGTTGATGAACTTGTTGTTGCTGCGGTTTGGGTATCCAGTGGTGGTGATTAGTAATGAGCGACGGAAAGCGTATATTGAGGCACTAGTGGAAGCGCAGCAGCGAGAGAGTTTGGGGTTATTTCAAGAGCTGATGTTAGAGGCGGTGCGGGAATCACTAGTGGAGGTATTGAGAGTTGCTGTGACAACGGCAGAAAGTCAAAACAAAAGCAATAATTTTTATGGTGAAATCCTCGCCTTTCTGAATGATTTTCAGGCATAACAACTGCTTGCTGCTTTTTTTGTTTTTATTCTTTCTCTCAGTCATCATATTTTTATAGGTACTGATCATCATGTCATTAGACCCATTTGCAGAAGCAGAGCAGCGAATCCAGCAAGCGTTCGCGACAAAAGCAAACGTTCTCGACCTATCATTTTTAAATCTGGATGCTGTACCAACGTCAATTAGTAATCTCTCCAGTTTAACGGAGCTTTACCTCGGCGCAAATCAGCTGACAACCGTGCCCAAAGAACTCGGAAATCTCTTCAATCTAACTTTGCTTGACCTTGGCAAAAATCAGCTGACAACCGTGCCCAAAGAACTCGGAAATCTCTTCAATCTAACTTGGCTTGACCTCGGCAAAAATCAGCTGACAACCGTGCCCAAAGAACTCGGAAATCTCTTGAATCTAACTTGGCTTGACCTCAG
>NZ_JADEXP010000203.1 GCF_015207065.1 Leptolyngbya cf. ectocarpi LEGE 11479
AGGGATTAGTGCCCTATTTTCTGGAGCCAGCGGTACCGGTAAAACCACAGCAGCTGAAGTGATTGCCCAAGATCTAAATCTGGATCTTTATCGTATTGATCTCAGTGCAGTGGTGAGTAAATACATCGGTGAAACCGAGAAAAATTTGCGGCGTATTTTTGATGCCGCCGAGGGTGGGGGGGTGATTTTACTATTTGATGAAGCAGATGCCTTGTTTGGTAAGCGCAGCGATGTCAATGATTCAAAAGATCGCTATGCCAACATGGAGGTCAGCTATCTCCTGCAGCGGATGGAATCCTACCGAGGTCTGGCAATTTTGACCACAAACTTGAAAAATTCAATGGATCAGGCCTTTCTACGCCGTCTGCGCTTTGTCGTTCAGTTTCCTTTTCCTGACATCAAACAGCGTACCGAAATTTGGCGACGCGTATTTCCCGCTACTACGCCGACCCAAGGATTAGTCTATGAACGTCTGGCTAAACTCAGTATTACCGGTGGCAACATTCGCAATATCGCCCTCAATGCCGCCTTTATAGCCGCTGATGCGGATGAACCGGTCATGATGAAACACCTATTACAGGCCGCCAAACGCGAATATCTTAAATTAGAACGGCCCTTGACCGACACAGAAATAAAAGGCTGGGTTTAAGGGGGTTTAATGAACGCAATTTTTGGGGATGGCTAAGCCTCCAGAACTAGGGGTGCTGAGCGTTGTGTGGTTAAGGCTACTATTGCGATCGCAAACCTACGCTACAGTCACAGGTATCGAGTCGAGTAGCGCCCGCTGTGCCCAACCTCACATCCCATGATCTGGATGTTTCTCGCCTACTGTTTGACCTCAAGCGGTGTGGAAAACTGGTGAGCAAATTTACAGGGTGGTTAGACCCCGATGCGATCGCAGCCTGCGTTACCCATGGCCTGATCGAACAGTTTGGCTGTGCCTTTACCCGCATTTGGCTAGTAGAAAGTGACCGTCGCACCCTGCGGCTGGTGTCGTCATCCGGTCTCTATACTCGGCTGGACGGTGACTTTGCTCGGGTACCCATGGGGTCTTTTAAGGTGGGCAAAATTGCCCAGCACTGTATTCCATTTTTAAGCAACTGTCTGCCCGATGAAGACTGGGTCAAAGACCGTGAATGGGCCATTGCCAATAATATACAAGGCTTTGCCGGACTGCCTCTGATGGCGGATGACCAGGCGATTGGGGTATTGGCCGTGTTTAGCCATCGGCCCATGGCCCCCGAATTTTTAGAAGTGCTGCAGATCTTGAGCCTATCGGTGGCGGTAGCCCTGACCAGTGCCGTCAACCATCAGGCATGTCTGCACACGCCTGATACCGCTCACCTCTCGGAACAGATGTCAGCTCTCCTGGGTGGGCAACGGCTGAGCCTGCTGGGGACCGAGCAACCATTGGCCCTATCTGTAACCCAGCTACTGCTGCAGATGGCTAATCGTCTAGTCAAGCTATCTTGTCACTGTCGCCTGGTCTATGACACCAATACGGTGGTGTTAGAAGCCATGCTGGCAGCAGATCCAGCCCAGCCGCTAAGGGAGACTACCCTAACAGAGAGTTTTCAAGACATTCTAGTAGCTGGACAGGAGCTGGGGGGAGAACTACACATTCAAATTGGGATAGATGTGGCCCAAGTCCGTCTGAGACTGCCGCACCAGGTTGATCAGCAGCTAAACCAACGGCTAGAACAGCCAGACTCTCCGCTCTCTGACCGAGAGCAAGAGGTCATGCAGTTACTGGCTCAAGGATGTCGCGATCGCGACATTGCAGAACAGCTTTACATCAGCGAGAGAACAGTCAAGTTTCATGCCAAGAATATGCTGGAAAAGCTAGGAGTGCGTACCCGAATTCAGGCCATATTTGAAGCCACTCAAAAGGGATGGCTCAGCTAAATTGAAAATTTCCCAATCGTCCGTCGAACCAAAGACCTAGCCATTTTTAGTCCGGGGTTATCCATAATCGAGGGTGCAGACAGGGTAAACTAATGAGCACACTGCAATCAGCAGAAGCTTGGCCCGAGTTCTGCCGTAGGTCGTTTGCGGTCTCAATGCGAATCCACACTCAGCCCAATTCTCCCCACATCTAGAGATATGAGTCGGTTAAGCATCGAGTAATTGCAAGCATCAACGAGCTGAGCACCATGGACCCACAGCTATTGTCACGATTACGCAGCCTTTGTCGGGATGACGCTGAGTTTAAACCGCTCGAACTAAGTCTAATCGACGAATTTCAAGCGCTAGAACAGCAGGTTCACCAGGCCCAGGTCCAACTTGAGCAGCAGCAGACCCTGTTCCGACTGATTACCCGACTCCGGGAACCCCTTGATCTAGATATTATTTTTAAGCTGACAGCGGCTGAAGTACGACAGCTCCTAGTCGCCGACCGGGTGGGGATGTTTCGTTTTTATCCCAATACTGGCTGGGATGATGGGGAATTTGTCTCAGAAGATGTGGATTCCCGGTTTCCTTGTGCGATCGCACACAAAATTCACGACCACTGTTTTGGCGATCAGTTCGCCTGTCACTATCAGCAAGGCCGGGTCCAGAACGTTGCCGATATTCATAACGCCGGGTTAAGCGATTGCCACATCGAGATCCTGGCCCAGTTTCAGGTACAGGCCAGTCTAGTGGTGCCCCTATTACAGGGCGAGCACCTATGGGGCCTGCTGTGTATTCACCAATGCAGTGCTCCGCGCCAGTGGCAGGAAACAGAAATCGAATTTGTCCAGCAAATTGCGAGCCACCTAGCTGTTGCCCTCCAGCATGGCGAACTCTTAGCCGATCTCCAAGCAGAAGTGCTAGAACGTCAGCAAGCTGAGCAGCGGGTCCAGGCACTCAACCAAGGATTACAGCAGGCCATTGTTGATCTAAGGGCCGTCAATCAAGAATTAGAAGCCTTTAGCTATTCCGTCTCCCATGACTTACGCGCCCCCTTACGCAGCATTGATGGTTTTAGTCAGGCCCTGCTCGAAGACTGTCTTGAGCACTTAGACGAAAACGGTCAGGACTATTTACACCGAATTCGTGCCGCCACGCAGCGCATGGGCACCTTGATTGATGACTTGATTACGCTATCGCGAGTCACCCGCAGCGATATGCATAAAGAATCGGTCGATCTGAGCCAATTAGCCCACCAGATTTGCACCGATTTACAGCAGACATATCCGGAAAAATCGGTAGAGTGGACGATCCAACCGGGCCTAGTCACCTATGGGGATCTGGCATTGCTCAAAGTAGTCTTGAATAATTTATTGGATAATGCCTGGAAATATACCTCTACCCAGGCCCAGGCCCAGATTGAGTTTGGTGCCCTCGTGCGCAACGATAGTCCAGCTTATTTTGTCCGAGATAATGGCGTGGGCTTTGACATGGCCTTTATCAACAAGTTGTTTCGACCGTTTCAGCGGTTGCATGGCATGAATGAATTCCCTGGCAATGGTATTGGGCTAGCTACAGTACAACGAATTATCCATCGCCATGGCGGCAGGGCCTGGGCCGAAGGCACCCTAGACCAAGGTGCAACCTTCTATTTCACGCTAACAGAAGCAGGGGGTAGACATGAGTGATCGCATAAATCACAAAGTCATTCTCTTAGTAGAAGACAATCCTGATGACGAAGCACTCACCATCCGTGCCCTCAATCGCCATCATATTAGCAATGAAGTTATCGTTGCCCACGATGGTGTAGAAGCGCTAGATTATCTTTTTGGCACCGGTCTGTATGCAGATCGAGATATTGATTACCAACCTGCTGTAATTTTGCTGGACCTCAAACTACCTCGTTTAAATGGTCTAGACGTTTTACGCCATTTGCGGCAGGATGAGCGCACCAAATTACTACCTGTGGTTGTCCTCACCACATCCAATGAAGAACAGGATTTACTCGACAGCTATAACCTGGGGTGCAATAGCTACATTCGTAAACCGGTCGATTTTCTTCAGTTTTCCGAAGCCATTCGACAGCTGGGCATGTACTGGTTACTCATGAATCAATCTCCGCCTGTTTAAGTAAAGGTAAGCACTCGTGACATCTCATCTGCACATTCTGGTGGTTGAAGATATAGAAGACGACCTGCTGTTGACATTGCGGGTATTACGGCGTAGCGGCTACACGCTGGACTATAGGCGAGTAGAAACGCCAGAGGAGATGCAGGCGGCCCTTCAAAGCCAGGATTGGCACCTGGTAATTGCTGATTATACGTTGCCTAAATTTGGTGCCCTAGAAGCTTTAAAGCTGCTGCAGGCCCAGCAGCTCGATCTGCCGTTTATTATTGTCTCCGGTACCATCGGTGAAGAAACAGCGGTGGCCGCCATGAAGGCCGGTGCCCATGACTATATTCTCAAAGGAAATCTCGCTCGGTTAGTGCCAGCCGTCGAGCGAGAACTCAGAGAAGCGCAAGAACGGCAAAAACGACACCAGGCAGAACGCGCCCTGCGACAAAGTGAAACAGCCCTGCGACAAAGCCAACATCAATATCAGTCCCTAGCAGAAGCGTTACCCGTCGGTATCTTTCGTACAGATGCTCAGGGGCATTGCGTTTATGTCAACCGACAATGGTGTAACCTAACCGGGATTCCCTTTGAGCTGTCTCTGTCAGAAAAGCAGGGTGGCTCTCCCTCAGAAAATTTTGTCAATGCACTACACCCAGACGACCGTACTCATGTCGTAGAGGCTTGGCAAACAGCGTTAGCAGGTGGTCTTCCGTTTCGATTGGAATTTCGTTTTCAGCACCCTGACGACACAATCGTCTGGGTCTTTGGGCAGGCATTACCAGAGCGCAAACAGGATGGAGACATCTTGGGCTATGTCGGCACCATCACCGATATTAGCGATCGCAAATTCGCCCAGCGTCGGATGCGAGAACAGGCCGCGCTTTTAGACGTGACCACCGATGCCATTCTGGTTCGCGGCGTCAATGGCCACATCTCATTTTGGAATCAGGGAGCTGAAACTCTCTATGGCTGGTCTGCAGACGAAGCCATCGGCCAAAATGCGAATCAATTGTTGTATCTAGATGAACTGGATGATGACGAGATTTATCAAGCCTTAATGCGCCAAGGCAGCTGGAAAGGAGAACGGCAGCAGGTCACAAAAACGGGCCAGCTAATCACCGTCATGAGTCGCTGGACGTTAGTAACCCATGAACAAGGCCAGCCCAATGCGATTTTGACAGTCAATACGGATATTACCCAGGCTAAACAGCTAGAAGCTCAGTTTCTGCGCGCTCAGCGCCTAGAGAGTCTTGGCACCCTTGCCAGCGGCATTGCCCACGATCTCAACAATATTTTGACTCCTATCTATGGCGTGGCCGAGCTTTTATCCATGCAGTTTCCCGACGTGGACGACCACATTCAGCATGAATTTGAGATCCTAAAAAACAGTGCCAAACGCGGGTCTGAGATTATCAACCAGGTACTTTTATTTGCCAAAGGTGTGGAGGGCGACCGCTCGTTACTCTCCATCCGATATTTAATTAACGAGATCAGAAGCTTTGTCCACAAAACCTTTCCCAAGTCTATCAAGATTGCTGTGGATATCCCTAAGGATATTGGCTCGGTAAAAGGAGATGAAACTCAGCTCCACCAGGTATTTATGAATCTCTTTGTCAATGCTCGTGATGCCATGCCCAACGGCGGCAAGCTGATGATATCGGCCACCAGCCTGGAGCTGGACCCAGCCTCCGTATCCAGCCATTTAGACGTGGAGGCCGGTCCCTATATTTTGGTTACGGTGGCCGATACTGGCACGGGTATTCCTGCAGATCAGCTGACCCGTATTTTTGATCCTTTCTTTAGCACGAAGCAAGCCCAAGGGGGAACTGGCTTAGGACTCTCCACAGTCCATGGCATTATTCAAAGCCACGGTGGATTTATTACCGTTGATACCGAAGTCGGCAAAGGAACTCAGTTTAAGGTGTACCTGCCGGCAGTTAAGTCAGAAAAGAAAACAGAAACAGAAGTCACGTCCTCTGCCTCAGGCCAAGGAGAGGGAATCCTGATTGTGGAAGATGAAGCACCGATTCGTGACATCGCCCAAAAGATTCTAGAAAGCCATAACTACAGGGTAATCGTAGCCGCAGATGGGGTGGATGCAATTGCCCAATATACCCAGCATCAAAATGATATTCAGGTTGTTTTAATGGATATGACCATGCCGACGTTAGGCGGTGAAACAGCCATTCAGATTATGCAGAGAATTAATCCTAATATTAATGTGATTGCGGTCAGTGGGTTACCGAGTAATGAACACATTGCCCGATCTCTTGGAGAAAATGTCAAAGCTTTTCTGCCTAAGCCCTATAGTTCTACGGACTTACTAAAGACTATTGCTGAGGTACTGGAGTGTTAGTGCGATCGCAAGTCAAAAGCCATTGCTAACTTGCGAGTTGACTAATGAGATACACATCAACGTTATAGCCAATTACCCACTAGTACAAACGCTGCCCAAAAGTAAGGAGCCCGATAGTCTGGGTCATGTAGCAAAGCAAGTTGGGCCTGCCGCAGGGCCTCTGCCTTTGAGGTGTCGGGGTTGACCAAGCTCTCATAGAGGTTACCGACCAGTAGCGCGCCAGAAGCATCGTCAAGGTTCCACAGCGAGGCGATCGTGCTTCGCGCCCCGGCCCGCACAGCAACCCCAGCCAGCCCTAGCGCCGCTTGATCATCCCCCGCTGCCGTCTGGCAGGCACTGAGGATCAGCATCTCAATTGGCGTCTGACGAGTCTGGTCTCCTGTCCTCAAAATAGAACTGATCTCATTCACGTTCAAGGGTCGATCCCAGGCAAGAATAAACGTGTCTTCAGCACGGGAGCTAAACTGACCGTGGGTGGCAAGATGGACGATGGGATAGGGTAGCGCTTCTACTTTTTCTCTTAGGGCCTCGCTGGTGAAGTTCTCATCCAGCAGCACCTGACTGGGCACAGTCTCTTCAATTTTTTCTAGCTCTAGCCTGACGTTTTCCAGTGCACTAAACCCGTAGCGCGATGCTGTCAGCCCCCCTGCCAAAGTTTCAAATCCCTGTTGCTGCAGCGGGCGCGGCGCGATTAGCTGCAGACCTGGCGTGAGGGCAACGCTGTAGTCTTCAATCAGATAATGCTCACCGCTGTACAACACACTCATAGGCACTGACCGCAAGCCCCCGTCCAGAACAAATACCAGGGTTTCTACACCGCTCTGGTGCAGGTCAGACTCAATTGGACGAATCAGCCAGTTGTAAACGACCTCGCCGGCTGCTGTGGTGGCAGGGGTGAAAAATGGACGAATCATCTGCCGCCGTAGTCGAGATAGGGCAGCATCTACCTGGTCGTGGGAGACTGGGACCGAGTGGTGCTGCAAGGCTTGGTCCGGCAGGCTGACGATTACCTCAATGCGATCGCGCAACATAATCGGGTAGATCACCGCCGCATTGGTCTGCTCCACCTCATCTAGGGCGACCGCTTGTCCTTCGATGCAGGCCGACTGAAAAAAGTTATTCAGCTCAGCAATCTGCAAGGATTCGATCACCTCACGGGCTTGCTTTAGCCGATCCGGGCCAGCGTCTGGGCTTAGCAACAGGTCCACGTATTCCCGATACACTGGCTCAACGCTCTCTCGAAACGAGAACTGCTGGTCAGGGGCAATCGCTGCTAGATCATAACGCAGTGATTGGAGCGACTGGAAAGCAGTTTTGTAAGCTGCGATCGCACCCTCGGTTTTATCCTGAACCTTGAGAATACGCCCCAGCTGCCACTGCCACTGGTAGGCAATATCGTTCGCGTTGAGCATCTGGGCAATGAGCAACGCCTCTTTGGTCAGATCTTTAGCGCTGTCCCACTGCTGTGTTACTTCGTAAGCATTTCCCAGATAGCCCATCGCATAGGCTTCCGCGTATCGGTCTCCTAGCGACTGAGACTGTTGCACCGTTGTCCCCAGCAGTTCTGCTGCCATCTGCACAGAGCCCGCTCGTCCCGATTGAATCAGCTGATGAGCAAAGCGAGCCTGGGTGTACAAGCTAGCCCGACTCGGGGGCAGCGCTTTGAGCTGAGCTGGTAGTCTCTTCGCGAGTGTCTCCGCTGCGCTCCAAGACTCGGTCGCCACCAGTAGACCATACTCATCCACTTGCACCTGCGCTTGCTGCAGGACATCAGATGTGGCAGCGGCGGCCTGTCGATAGTAGGTCAAAGCCGCATCGGGCTGCTGCTGCCGCTGGGCCAGACGCCCCAAACTTAGTAACAGCGGTGCCTGCTGCTGAGCAAGTGACTGATTTTGGGCAACCTGGAGTCCTTCCTTGTAGACAGTTTCAGCCGTTTCTAAATCGCCAATGGCCAGAAGTGTATCCCCCAGACTATGTAGTCCCAACACTTTGATTTCAGACGTGGCTTGATCCAACTGTGCCTCTATCTGGTCCAGTCGTTCGCGAGCCTTTAGAAAGTAGCCTAGCCCCTGGAGAGTCCACGCTCGGTTGATCAGGCTGCCGGTGTAGCGCTGAATGTCGCCTGCCTGCTGGTAGTACTCGCCCGCCCTCTGCCAGCTTTGGAGCGCCATGCTCAGCGAGCCCTGGCTAAACTGCAACGCTCCCCGTGTGTTAAATACCTGCCCTTGAATAATCAGCGCCCGGTCAGTGTGGCTACTCTTCTTTGCTTGCGCTTGCCACTGGCTTACCTGCTCTAGACTATGGGCGATCGTCGCCTCTGCCTGGGGCCAGTCGCCCCGGTATTGATAGGCCATGGACAGATAGCTGAGAGCCAGCGCCTGCTGCAAAGGGTCGCCCTGTTGCTCAAACTGCTGAGCGGCGGCCTGCCAGGCGGCAATTGCCTGGTCAATCTGCTGGGTCTGATAGGCACTGCGCCCGCGTTCTATCAGTTGCATCGGAGACTCAGCTGCTAGAACAGGTGGGAATACGGCCGTGCAGGTCAGCGTTAGCGCTAGGAAGAAGCCAAGTAGACAGTAGAGTAATCTCTTCATTAGCGAAGACATGGGCCGAGCAGGGGGGTAGCCATTTTTGTTATTTTATGGGTACAAAATGGTGTTGTAACGCTTCTTAACCTTTAGTTTTTAGTCAAAACGCACTAGAAAAATGGCTTTATGGCTTTATTAATGTGAGGTAGGGTGAATAGGACGGTTGCGATCGCAACCCCAATCGCTACAACCTTAGACCCCTGCAGACTTGCCAGCCCATAATAGACAGAGCCACCTGTAAATGAAGCTATTGCATAGCCTGGATTTCTCAGTACGTAGGGCATTTGACGACTAAGAAGATCACGCACAATACCGCCACCAACGCCAGTCATTAACCCCATTGCTGGCGGCAGCCACCTCATCAGCAGTGAAAGAGAAGCTGCAATAGGAAGCTGTAGTACATGCTGCGTACCAACGATAGTAAAGGTGGCCAACCCAATTGCATCCATCAGCCACAGCTGGCGATGACGCAGTCGGGCAAATGCAGAGAAAACAAAAACCGACAGCCCCACAGACATCGCTAACAGAAAATAAACAGGAGCTTTTGTCCAGAAAATAGGCTGTCTCAACACAATATCTCGCAAAGTACCGCCGCCGACTGCAGTCAAAATTGCATAGCCGACTGCAGTTAAACTGTTACGATGCTGCTCCCGAGCAACAAGCGCACCACTCGCGGCAAAAACAGCAGTGCTAAATAAATCGAGCATGTAGAGAAACGGGGTACAAAACATAAAAGCATCCTCTGAAACGGGGGGATAACCAGCCATGCCCAAATTCGGAGTTCTTTGGCAAAACAACTCCAGGATTACTGAGTGTATTCAAGGGGTTTAGCGAAAAATGACGGAGAGTGTTCCGACTTTTGCGCCAACCGATTTATCTAGATTTTTTGTTTTGGGCCTGGATTTTCTGTCGGTCTGAAGGTGTGTAGGATCGACTTTTGAAGGTTATGCAGCGATGGGCTGACACAAGGCACAGCCCCTACGAGATGAGCCGCTTTAATCAGGATTACTGAATTCAGATGCGCTATGGCAGGCCAAAGGCTGTCCTACAGACATTTGCTGTGGGTTGTCTGCTACCAAAACAACCTGACCTAGTTCGTTCAGACATTTGCTGTGGGTTGTCTGCTACCAAAACAACCTGACCTAGTTCGTTTTTAGTCCAGCCCTGTACTTCAACAATTGGGTCAGAAATTGATGCGGTATCTATCGCAGTATTGCTCTCGCTCTCAGCGATTATCTGTTCATTGCCCTCAGAGTTACCGCCTGCGATTGGCAACATATCCTGCCAGAGCGTGGATGCAGCTGCATCCAGGGGACCTTGGGGCAAACCGCCGCGCCCCGTCACCACAAACTCACTACCGGTCTGTACATAGGTCTCACGACAGCTACGGGCCACTTCTGAGCTAATGGGGCTGGTGGGTAGATTGACAGCATCCTGGCTGGGGTCGATGTTTGGGGTTTGGACGGTCACAGTGCCTGAGACGCCGTTGCGAGAGCTGGCAGTGATGTCGTTTTTGGGGGTGCGTTCGGGACGCGGCTCAATGCCAAAGAGACCACCTGTGGCTGTAATATTAACGTTGCCGCCGTTTCCGTCAAAGGCGTTAGCCGCAATATCGCTGTTCTCGTCAAAAGGAGCCACAATGAATCGAGTGTCGATAGTGATATCGCCGCCGTCACCCCCCGTGCCAGCGGTGCCAGCGGTGGTGGAAATCTCGCTGCCTCTACGCAGCAACAGTAAATCTTGTAAGTCAAAGGTCAAGTTGCCGCCGTCGCTGCTGAGGGTGGTGGCGCTAATACGGCTGCCGTCCGCCAGGCTTAGCTGGTCGCCCGTCACCGTGACTTGGCCTCCCTTGCCCTCACCCTGGGAGTTAACGGCGATGTTACCCCCATTGCGCAGGGCAATAGCTGGCGCAGTTACAGCGATATTGCCCCCGCGTCCAGTTGAGTTTGCTCCGGTGCTGGAGGTGACCGTACTGTTGTTAATCTCAAGACGTTCACCTAGGGTTAGCGCGATATCGCCTGCTAGCCCAGGGCCAGTAGTAGAGGCTGAGAGTGTCACTCCGTCTGCTAAGCGCAACCGCTGGGAGATAACCTCAATGTCACCGCCCTGGCCTGTTCCGCTGGTTTCGACAGCCAGCATCCCTGGCCCTCTGATGCTAATTGCCTCAGGCGCTAGAATTTCTAGACCGCCTCCATTGCCGCTACTGGTGGTAGAGGCCGAGACGACGGCTCCCGATGCCAGAGTTAGGTCCAGATTGGGATTGCTCTGGTAGGGCTGTAGGGTGAGTACCCCTCCCGGTGATTGTCCCTGGGTTTCGGCAAAGATACCGACAATACCAGCCAGGTTCATCTGGTCTGCATTAAGGCTGATGCTGCCACCGCCCTCCAGGTTTGTTGCTGTTTCGGTCGCTGTCGCAGTGATACGAGCCGTTTCAGAAAGAACAAAATTGGGCGTGTTGATGACAATATTGCCAGGGCGACCTGCACCGCTAGCCTCAACGGAGATCTGACTTTTCCTATTAAGTCTGGTTCGCTAGTTGCCAACCTTCAACCAGGCCCTGTAACTTTGCCCATCCTTTCCAAAGGACTTGAATCCCGATAGGTGTTTTCCGTCGATGTTCTAAATACCCTCC
>NZ_JADEXP010000204.1 GCF_015207065.1 Leptolyngbya cf. ectocarpi LEGE 11479
TCATATATATAGTAGTCACTTAGTAGTCTAAGCCACTATTGTGCTGCAGCTTAACCGCATGTACACACCATCATAATGGTCTGGTTAGGACAAGATTGTCTATTCCAGAGAACCGGCTATAACTTGTTCGATTTCTCTGATAGTATGGAATTCGCAAGCGGATGTGGCGGAATTGGTAGACGCGCTAGGTTTAGGTTCTAGTGTCTTCGTGACGTGAAGGTTCAAGTCCTTTCATCCGCATTAGAACCCCGGTTTCTCAAAGGAGCCGGGGCTCTTGTATTAAATTCGCCAAGAAGCCGGGCTTCAAACCTATCCATTAATAGACTAGATCAATTCCCCCCAGGTAGTCATGGGTTAGTACATTTCGAAACCCAGACAAGGCTCGCCAATTAATATCAGGTGCCTGAGCTTTTAGTTCAGGGGATAATTTTTGGCTGGACTCTGCCATGGTTTGTAGACGGCGTATGACAGCATCTTGAATTAGGGAGCTTTGCATAAACTCGTTTTTGCCCCCGCGAGTGTACTTTTTGATCAAGAAGATGCATTCTAAAATGTGCTGTCGATATGTTCGATCATCATAAGTAGTCACAGCGGTTTTGCCTCTGCTAGTACTCGTTCTTGGATTAGTTCGCTAATGCCATAGTCTGTCAGGATATCTATTTTACGGCCCAACAAGTCTTGGAGGTCCATCAGAAGTCCCCCAGGAAACCAGGGAGTCACTGCTTGTGGATCGTAACTAACTAAAAAATCAATATCGCTATCTAGTGTTTCCTCTCCACGAGCCACTGACCCAAAGACACGCACGTTAAATGCCCCATGGTTAGCGGCGATGTCTACAATTTCCTCGCGTTGTTCTCGCAGATGATCTAATAATGTCACTAGATAGCTCCTGTAGCCATTAGGGACGGTAGTAACCCCATTATTATGGTGGGGTCTTCCAGACTACCCTGCCGTACTGAGCAAACGTTTCAAATTCGGTAACCTGGTTAAGTCGCGAAAATCCTGTGTCCATACTGTAGCTAAGAAAGCAGATGAGACGTAGGAAAAACCATGGCAAAGACGATGAGGTCGGGTCTAGCAGTGCTGGTAGCAGTGGTCAGTTTAGCCAGCTGCGGTGCCGCTAATAAATTAAGTCACGATATTAGCTCCCAAGCAGAAGCCCCGATGGAGTCAACAGCCGTCGCTGATTCTGCCAATATTTTGACGGCTCAAGAAAGCGGCGCTGAAGCGGTCGAAGCCGATGCTAGCAGTCCGGTAGAACCGCCTGCTGACGTCGCTGCTGGGCAACCCCAGCTGATTAAGCAGGCTCAGCTCAGCTTAGTGGTAGAGTCCATCGACGACAGCCTTAAAAGCGCCTCACAGGTCATTCGTACCCACCAGGGCGATATTTTGGATCTCCAGGACAATCAGATTGAAGCGATTGAACGCACTGCCTATATACGTATTCGAGTCCCCCAGGCCAACTTAGATGCGCTGCTTGAAGCCTTGGGAGCACTCGGCACTGTACAACAGCAAGGACTCAGCGCTGAAGATGTCTCGGCTCAGATCGTCGATGCTCAGGCGCGGCTACGCAACCTGCGTAAATCAGAGGAGTCGCTACTAAAAATTATGGAGCGCTCTGGCGAGATTTCCCACGTTCTAGAAGTTTCACGGGAGCTAAGCCGGGTACGTGAACAGATTGAACAAATTGATGCCCGTGTGCAAAACCTCAAAACACAGGTACGTTACTCCACAGTGGAGCTGACGTTAGCAGCGGCTGTGGCATCACAGCCTGTCGGACGTCCCCTTGGAGAAACGATTGGGGCTACCTGGCGAGAGGCGACCCAGTCGGTGGGCGACCTCACCGTGGGCTTAATGCAGATCGGTCTATGGTTACTGGCCTATAGCCCTTATCTTTTGGTTGTGGCGGTTGCTAGTATCGTGGGCTATCGCACCATTCGCCGTAGGCCAAGCGCTTAGCCTGCCAGCTGGTAATGGTCCTTATACCAGGCGACAAATTTTTCCATACCGACCTCTAAGGGAGTGCTGGGGGCAAAACCGACATCGGCTGAGAGATCGGCGACATCAGCATAGGTGGCCGTCACATCCCCAGGCTGCATTGGCATCATTTCCTTGACGGCTGTTTTGCCCAGGGACTGTTCGATAATCTCGATAAATCGCATCAGCTCCACTGGACTGTGATTGCCGATGTTATAGAGCTTATAGGGGGCCTGGGTATTAAAGGTTTGATCGGCAATGGGGTGAGGCAATTTTCGTACCACCCGCACTACTCCTTCGACAACGTCATCTATATAGGTGAAGTCTCGCTGCATTTTGCCATGGTTGTAGACCTGGATGGGTCGGTCGTTTGCGATCGCATCTACAAACTTAAAATAGGCCATATCTGGTCGTCCCCAGGGACCATAGACCGTAAAAAAGCGTAGCCCCGTCGTCGGCAACGCATACAAATGACTGTAGGCATGGGCCATCAGCTCATTTGCCTTTTTCGTCGCCGCATAGAGTGAGACCGGATGGTCCACATTGTCAGTCGTCGCAAACGGCACCTGACGATTGGCCCCGTACACCGAACTCGACGAGGCATACACCAAATGCTCCACACCACTATGGCGACATCCCTCTAGGACATGGATAAAGCCAGCCAGATTACTATCCGCATAGGCATAGGGATTTTTGAGGGAATATCGTACTCCAGCCTGGGCCGCCAAATGAATCACCCGGTCAAACGACTGCTCTTGAAACAGGGCCTCCATCTTGGCACGATCAGCTAAATCCACAGGTGCAAATGAAAACGATGTCTGGGGCAACAGCTGCTCCAGCCGACCTTGCTTGAGAGACACATCGTAGTAGTCGTTGAGGTTATCAATGCCATAGACCACATCCCCATCGGCTAGCAGTCGCTGCGCCACAAAGTAACCGATAAAACCAGCTACCCCTGTCACCAAAACATTCATATGTACTCACTTCCATCGAACGCGCTTACTATAGGGTATCTTTCCCTACCTCTCCCTAAAGCTGAAAGCACCTAAACCGAAACAGACCTGACTTTACACAACAGTAATATCAGCGTCAGACATCAGAACAGCTAAAACCGCACCTCAGGTTCTGAGAGGATGTTTTAAAGCACCGGATAGGCCACCCTAGCCCCCCAATTTTGAGGGAATCCGCATCAAAGTCCCCCAGAATTGGGGGATTTAGGGGGCCAGCCAGAATATTGGGTCCTTTTCATAAAACCTCTGAGACAAAATTTAGGATCAATTCAGAAATCGTTCCAAAGATCCAAAGATTTAAATTTCGTCTTTGAAAAATAGTTTAGCGAGCCCGCTATTTCAAATTACTTCTGAATAAAATTTATGCGGAGGAAGCACATAAATTCCGCATATTTTATATAGGACAACATAGGTATTTACAAAGCCCTTCTGTAAACAGGCAAGGAACTCTCAATCGCTGAGCCACAGACATATTCAAGTTCATTTAAAAGTAGCTTCTCACATCGGTAAAATCTTTTTTGGCAGAGGAAACAACTGTTCTACATCAGTGCTAGGATTGCCAGAGAACAAATGTGAAAGACATAAGAAGGACGTAGTTGTAAATGCAAGAAATTGACAAGTCAATATCCTTTGATGGACGGGATATTCGACTTAAAGTAGGTCTTTTGGCGCCCCAGGCAGGCGGTTCGGTTCTGATTGAATCTGGAGAAACTGCTGTACTGGTCACCGCGACTCAGTCGAACCCACGGGCGGGCATCGACTTTCTCCCCTTACTAGTCGATTACGAAGAGCGCCTCTACGCAGCTGGTCGTATCCCTGGTGGGTTCTTACGTCGAGAAGGTCGTCCACCAGAGCGTGCCACCTTAGTGAGCCGCCTCATTGATCGACCCATGCGCCCCCTATTTCCCCCATGGATGCGGGACGATATTCAAATCGTGGCGACCACTGTCTCCATGGATCATAATGTGCCACCGGATGTACTAGCAGCAACAGGGGCCTCTATTGCCACGCTATTAGCTGGAATCCCGTTTTACGGACCCATGGCAGCCGTAAGAGTGGGATTGATCGGTGATGATTTCATTATCAATCCCACCTACAAAGAGATTGAAGACGGAGATTTAGATCTGATTGTCGCGGGCTCGCCCGATGGTGTAATCATGGTTGAGGCTGGTGCAAATCAGCTGCCTGAGCAGGATGTTATTGAAGCTATTGATTTTGGCTATGAGGTTGTGCGCGACCTGATCCAAGCTCAGAAAGATCTGATGGCAGAGCTGGGTATTGAGCCCGTTACCCTACCCACGCCCGAAGCAGACCCCACTTTAGCCGACTTTTTAGCCGATAAAGCTACTGACGGTATCAAGGATATTCTGAAGCAGTTCGAACTCTCCAAACCGGAACGGGACGAGAAGCTTGATGGTCTGAAAGCCGAAATTAGCGAGCAAGTTAGCGAGCTGGCAGACGATCACCCTATCAGCCTAGCCATCGCCGCCAATGGTAAAGCCTTTGGGAACGCTTACAAGGCACTGACCAAGAAACTGATGCGCGCACAAATTCTAGATGAAAAGGTGCGTGTTGATGGTCGTAAGCTGGATCAAGTTAGACCCATTAGCTGTCGGACCCAAGTCTTACCCAACCGCGTTCATGGCACTGGCCTCTTCCGCCGGGGTCTTACCCAGGTAATGTCTGTGGTCACCCTAGGGACTCCAGGGGATGCCCAGATGACAGACGACCTGCATCCAGATGAGGAAAAGCGCTACCTGCACCATTATAATTTCCCTCCCTACTCAGTTGGGGAAACTCGCCCCATGCGCTCCCCAGGACGGCGAGAGATTGGACATGGTGCATTGGCAGAGCGAGCGCTGCTACCCGTGCTGCCCCCCATGGCTGATTTCCCCTATGTGATTCGCGTCGTTTCTGAAGTGCTATCCTCAAACGGCTCCACATCCATGGGCTCAGTCTGCGGGTCCACACTCTCGCTGATGGATGCAGGAGTTCCCCTCTCAAAACCCGTGAGTGGTGCCGCCATGGGCCTGATTAAGGAGGGAGATGAAATTCGGATCTTGACCGATATCCAGGGTATCGAAGATTTTCTTGGGGACATGGACTTCAAGGTTGCCGGTACCGACAGCGGTATTACGGCCCTCCAAATGGACATGAAGATCACAGGGCTGTCCATGGAGACAATCGCCGAAGCCATCAACCAAGCAAAACCTGCAAGGTTGCATATTCTGGCAAAAATGCTAGAGGAGATCAACGCACCTCGAACTGAGCTATCGCCCTATGCGCCTAGACTGCTCACCTTCAAGATCAACCCTGAGATGATCGGCATGGTCATTGGGCCTGGCGGTAAGCAAATCAAGAGCATTACCGATGAGACTGGGGCTAAGGTTGATATTCAAGACGATGGCACCATTACGGTGTCATCGGTTGACGGTGCAGCGGCCGAACGTGCGCAGGCACTCATTGAAGCCATCACCTTTAAACCCTCAGCTGGAGATGTCTACTTGGGTAAGGTCACCCGCATCATTCCCATCGGGGCCTTTGTGGAGTACCGCCCAGGCAAGGAAGGCATGATCCATATTTCGCAGCTGGCGGATTATCGGGTCAATAAGGTCGAGGATGAGGTAACCGTCGGCGAGGAAGTCCTGATTAAGATTCGCGAAATCGACGGTCGGGGTCGGGTCAATCTAACTCGGTTAAATATTCATCCCGATGAAGCAGCTAAAGCTCGTGAAGCAGCTGGAGCAGCAGCTGAGTAGCTTTGCTTCTGAATAAAACCTAGTCGGCTCAATTAACCGCTGTGGGTGTCCATGGCGGTTGCTTTAATTCAGCCCCTTGGTTGCACTGGGTTAAGGTTTCTCGGTAGGATGCTGGATGCAATATCGAGAGCGAAGTTATACATCCGTGCGAAGAATTGTTATCGCTGGTAATTGGAAGATGCACAAAACCCAAGCAGACAGCTTGGCGTTTTTGAATGGTTTTTTGCCCCAGCTAGAGACCACGCCTGAGCATCGTGAGGTTATTCTGTGTGCTCCCTTTACGGCCCTCACCTCACTGTCTAAAACCCTCCATGGCTCCCGCGTGATGGTAGGGGCACAGAATGTGCATTGGGAAACCTCTGGTGCATACACCGGGGAAATTTCTGGCGAAATGCTCACAGAGATAGGTGTGCGCTACGTCATTGTGGGTCACAGTGAACGACGACAGCATTTCGGGGACACGGATGAAACCGTCAATTTGCGCTTGAAAGCTGCTCAAGCTGCTGGGCTAACGCCGATTCTCTGCGTGGGTGAAACCAAACAGCAGCGTGACGCCGGAGACACAGAAACCCACGTCGTCGCTCAGATAGAAAAAGGATTGGCAGGCGTAGATCAAAGCAAACTAATTATTGCCTATGAACCAATTTGGGCCATTGGCAGTGGCGATACTTGCGCCTCGGAGGAGGCTAATCGGGTGTGCTGGGTGATTCGCTCTCAGCTAGCCAATAAAGAGGTACCGATTCAATATGGGGGATCCGTCAAACCAAGCAACGTTGACGAAATTATGGGCCAGCCTGAAATTGATGGGGCTTTGGTAGGAGGTGCCAGTTTGCAAGCTGATACGTTTGCTGGCATTGTCAATTACTCATAGGTCCCTGCCCATATCTGGGACCCTCCCTGTCAATATTAATTGGGGAAGGGTTATTCATTAGCCGCCATTGGATCACTTTGGGTAAGAGCCGTCTGGTCATCATCTGTATCTTCATCACTGCGAATGCAGTAATGGGCATGGACATAGATGCGATCGCGCCCCTGCTGTTTGGCATGATAGAGTGCCAAATCTGCTGCCTGTAGGAGGTCGTGAGAGTCTAGATGATATTCAGGAATAACCGTGGCAATCCCCATGGTTAAGGTCACAGCATCGGACACCCCTGATGTAGCATGGGGAATCGCTGCAGTCGCCAGCTCCTTTTGAATAAATTGGGCTACGCTGTGTCCCCCAGCTGTATCTGTGTTGGGTAAGACCACCGCAAATTCTTCGCCACCATAGCGAGCGACCAAATCCGCTGGTCGTCGGATGCAGCGGGTAAGCACCTGACTCACCTGAGCTAAACACATATCCCCAGTGGGGTGGCCGTAGTAATCGTTATACCGTTTGAAATAGTCGATATCACACAGAATTAGGGTCAGTGGCTGTTTTTCTCGGGCTAAACGTTGCCATTCCGTATCAAAATACCCATCAAACTGCCGCCGATTAGCCAATCCCGTTAGACTATCGGTGAGGGCTAGCGCCCTTAAGTCTTGATTATCTTGCTTCAATGTTTCATAGCGTTGGCTATGATCGAGTGCGATCGCAATTTCATCCACCAGAATTGTGGCCTGATCCTGCTGCTCCAGGGACCAAACATTGGTCTGATCTTTACATCCAATAGCCACCAATCCCCAAGGCCCCCCATCGCCTAACTCTCCCTGGGGTAAATGAATGGGCACCAAAAGCCAAGACCCCGGAAACTGGCTGAGCCACTGCTGATCGACAGGAACCTTCTGCACGGACTCCTGATTAATCGCAATGGGGCATGATTGGTCTAGCTTCGTGGCCACCACATCCAACTCAAGATATCTGTTGAGGACCGTAGAATGATCGGCACTTAACAGATGAAGTACCTGAGTAACCGGCTGCCAACAATAGGGACCGTTCTCCAAAAGAAAAATCCAATCGGCATGAAAAAAGTCCATAAGCTCATGGACAACCGTTTGATAAACATCATTAGCAGCCAATCTCCGGCGGATCCGCCGAATCGTTTCCCGTAAACAAATGTGATTTTGCAGCTGCTGCTGAAGATTACCCAGATCATCTTCAGAATCAGGGAAACAAGCCATCCTTGGGGCAGGTTCGAAGTTTGGATTAAATTGCGCAATATGCGTGGTAAATGCCCCCCAAGACTTAGACCAGCGCTGCTCCAAGCACACTGATGATTTCAACCAAGCAAACAGTGCCTGCAGTCGGGTCAATTTATGACTAGAAGAGATGCGATACATAGAATGCCCAGGAACGAAAGAAGCTCAGCAGTAACGACACCCATCAAGTCTGACGATCCACACCATCCCTGGGGAGTAACGTTCAAACAGGCAAAACACACAATGCGACCGTCACAGCATTCGTCAACGCATCTCTGAGCGATCATTGGCCCTAATTATCGTTTCTACTAGAAATACGTCGATAAATCAGGCAAAGACAGACTTCACAAAATTTGCGCAGTTAAACAGATCAAATCCGGTCGTAGTTAACAAATCATTCATTTGCAATCGTGTGCTCACACCGTTCAAACCGACAGCTACAGACCATTCACTGGCCTCAGGTACGCAAAATGCACACAGTTGAGCGATGAGAAAGTATCTACAGGAAGATGTCGTTATATTTCGTATCCACTGCCTATACGACAGCAAATCTACTCAGCGCACCCTAGCAACATCACTGACCTATAAGTATCAATGGAAGGTCTATGAACTTCTATCGTATAAAGACTGAAATCCATAGCAATGCAGGTCACCAAACACCACGACCGGTAACTCAAAATACTGACTCAATCGTTAATGACAGATAAGAATATTTTTGATATGGGGCGTAGTTTCATAATATTTTTTCAAGGAACATAATTCACAGTAAGGTTTGAACCTTGAGAATATATCGCTCCTTAGATAGATTTACAGATTATTAGATTTAAGGTGTGTCCCTATGCAGCTGTCATCGGTTGGGCCTCATGTCCCAGGCATGTAGCTTTTTCTATGTTGCTAACTTTTCTGACTCAACAGCGTTCGACAGATGAGTTAGAACCGGGCTGGTTTGCTTATTTAAAGGCATGGACTTATGACGCCAAGCTGACCCACAGAGCTTGGCAGCCATCCATTCGCGGTGATTAAGCGTCTACAAATTCAAAAAGTGATTCAAACCTATCACTAATGATGGGGGCCATCGCCGTACGTTCTGCACCCAGTCGAGATCGGTATAGCGTCTGTCTAGGCCCCGTGCCGCTACCCACTGACTTTCTGCCTCACCACGATTGCCAGTCTCCCACAGGGCGACCGTCAGGGCCGCTCTCACATCTGCATAATTGGGATACTTGCGCGCCAAGCTTTTAAGCACCTGTAGTGACTTGGAGCGATCACCGACCTCAAATAAAGCCATGGCATAGTTGGCGTATCCGAGGGAAAAACTAGGCTGAATTGTGATTGACTTTTCATAATCTTTGAGCGCAGCGCTCCAGTTGCCCTGTCCCCCCTTCGCATTGCCACGATTGTTATAGGCCGCTGGATCGTCGGGGGATAGTTTGAGCACACGATTGTAGTCATCGAGCGCTTTCTGCCAGTTGCCTGTGGCTTCGTAGGCAGCGCCACGATTGAGATATGCATCAGGCTGCAGCGGCGCTAGGGAAATCGCGCGATCATAGTCTCCCAGGGCGGCATCAATTTTGTTCTGGCTCACTCGCACATTTCCCCGGTTACTCCACAGAGCAGGTTCATCCGGCAGCGCGTCAATCAGCTGGGACCAAACTACCTCAGCCAGGTCAAACTTACCTTTGCGAGTGAGTTCAAAAGCCCGTTTACGGAGGGCGCCCACATCCGTCGGGGAAATTGCTGGAGTATCTGCCAATGCTGGCGATAACGCTATGGGTATCAATCCCAGCCATAGTCCAAGGACAACTGCAAATAACCAGCGCATAGTACACCAAAAGATTCCTTCTTATAGCTTAAAGCGGAATCGAGCGTTGCCAGAGCAAATCAGTTTTACCGCAGTATGATCTGGTCATGCTCCACTTGAGCTGTGATGCCCCCTGGAAATGGATCGGTTTTAGCCCGATTGGGGGCGGCGGCCAGAGCCACCAGTTTCTCAATATGATCAAAGGTGGGCTGTTGGGGTAGAGCCGTTTGCAACAGACGGCGAGCAACTCGCCGTTGTAATGCTAACGGGGCTTTGTTAAATAAAGAGCGATCAATGCCCCAGCCGTCTTTGAGTGGCTGAATCATTTCGTCATAGAGGCGGTCGGTTTGGGCTGCTAAGTAAGCGACTTCGGCGGTAAAAATTTCGGCAGTCTGGGCCAGGGTAGTTTCTACTTTGGGGTTAAAGTGCGATCGCAAATAAGGCATCAGCTCCTGACGGATGCGATTACGCCGATACTGTAGATCATCATTAGACTTGTCATACCAGACAGGCAGGCCCAGATCTCGACAAAACTCCCCCGTCTCCTGACGGGTTAACTGCAGTAGGGGACGAGTCACCCAGATATCTTGATGAGCCTGTTGATGTGCTTGGGCCAGGGACCGCTGCCAGCTCAACGCTTGCACACCATCGGCTCCGCTCCCTCGCATCAGGTTATAGAGGACCGTTTCCGCCCGGTCAGTCGCCGTGTGACCCGTGACCACATAGGGATAATCATGGGTGCAGGCCACATCGGCAAATACCCCATAGCGCCAACTCCGAGCAGCGGCCTCAGTCTTAGGTAAGGCCTGGGCCGTCTCCACAAAGCAGGGAATTTGCCATTGCTGCGCCAGCTGCCTGACATGGGCCGCATTCTCAGCGGCGTCAGCCCGCCAACCGTGGTCGCAATGGATAATCGCCAAGCGCCATCCCCATTTGGGCCTCAGGTCCCATAAGAGTTGGGCTAGACACAATGAATCCTGGCCCCCCGATACCGCCATCAAGATAGATGCATCTCTAGGCAGCAAGGCAGCTGTCTTGAGCAAGGTGTGAATCTGCGCGTGGATAGGAGTCCAAAACATTATTAATACAGAAGCTTTAAAGACAGACGGATGAGAAAACGGGTGTCTAGCTTTATAGTGGTTTATGCTTTAGCCATCTCACGCCAGGCAAGCGCATGATTGATCAGCCTCAGCCCACCTCCCCTGCAGACTCTGAAAGTCCTGTCCAAAAAGTTGATGGTAACACTGCCCAAGATAGTCGTTCGGCCCTATCTGCTCGCTTAAAAACATCAAAAGATGTAGAGCTCTATGTGTTTGAAGGGAACAACGGCGAAGGTGAGAACAAAACCGTACCGCTGGCTGATGTAACATCCCTGGATTTAGAGATCGACCCACCCACCAGCGATCCGAAACAACAAGTCACCTTTAAGGCTGAGCAAGGTCGGCTGCTGCTGCTGCTGCCTCCGGCTCCTGAAAAAAAGTTTAACGCTACGGACTGGGACGAGCTGTGTCAGCAGATCACCCTGCGCCTCAACTCTGGAGGTCGTTTTTTTGAGCCGAACACAACGGTGCATGTCGTTGCCCGTGACCGATTGCTGGATAGCCGACAGCTCCAGGATATTGATGAACTCCTAAAAACAGCGCAGTTGCGCATGAAACGGATTTACACCCAGCGGCGACAAACGGCAGTAGCAGCTGTCGCCGCTGGCTATTCGGTAGAGCAGCAGACAACGCTAGAGCATTTGGCTACCACAGCAGATCAAGGTCAAGCCCTAGCCGCCCCCCTATACCTACAGACAACCGTCCGCTCTGGCACAGAGATTCGTCATCCCGGGTCCATTGTGGTTTTAGGGGATGAGAATCCGGGCGGGTCGCTGATTGCTGCTGGGGATATC
>NZ_JADEXP010000205.1 GCF_015207065.1 Leptolyngbya cf. ectocarpi LEGE 11479
CTGCAAAAAAATCAAACCCAGATCTCTCAGATCGACTGGCGTGACCCCACCAATTTAATTCTGCAAACGGAGCTGGGTCGCGTCCACATCGGTCCCTACGGACAAAACTTTTCGAAACAGCTGGCCGCCCTTGACCGAATGCGGAATTTAAATGCCCAGATGGATATCGAAGAAATTGCCTTTATTGACCTGCGTAATCCCGATAATCCCACCCTAGAAATCTTGCAGGCAACAACGACATCTGTTCCTTAAGAAAGACGTCCACAATAGCCTTCTTAGATCGCTGCATACATTAAATAACAGTCATCAACAGGCTTAGCTCTTAATATTTATAGGGGTGAAATTCTACATCTCATCTAGACAGCAAGTCTGCTTTTTTAAGGCCTGTTCTTAACTAATTAAATTCTTGAATTAGCGGGTAAATTGAGTTGGTTTTTTAAGCAAGTTCCCGTATAGTTGACTAGAGTATGATCTGTCATATTTGAAATTAATCTTCAAAATCTCTGTAAAGCTACTGGGGAAGGCACTTCAAGCTAGATAGATGTAGCTTGATTTGGTCGGTTGTTTACAGAGCCCCGTACTGCTGGGTTGGTAATTGCTATATAGTTAGCTTTTACTTTTTTCATGATGGCAGCCCCGTGTGTTCTGTGGCTGATTGGGTCAATAGCCCGCTGGTACCTTGTATTACACTCGCCCTATGTCTAATTCATCCTCACACAATTCTCACAGAAACTCGGGCCTGGGTCTCAACATGTCTGATATGAATAATAATCATCGTAATGAACCTGCATCCAGTAGTGCAGCTATGGGAGGTGATATTGTGCCGGGGAGTATGGCGAGGATAAAAGTTATCGGTGTTGGTGGTGGTGGCTGTAATGCAGTCAACCGCATGATCGATAGCGGTGTGGCGGGGATCGAGTTTTGGGCTCTCAACACAGATGCCCAAGCCCTGACCAAAGCGAATAATTCTAATCATCTTCAGATTGGGCAAAAACTAACCCGTGGACTCGGGGCGGGTGGCAACCCTGCCATTGGCCAAAAGGCGGCGGAAGAATCACGGGATGAAATTTCGACTGCGATTGAAGGGGCAGATCTCGTCTTTATTACCTCCGGCATGGGGGGTGGTACCGGTACGGGTGCTGCACCTGTCGTTGCTGAAGCGGCCAAGGAAGCGGGTGCCCTAACCGTTGGTGTGGTTACTCGCCCCTTTACCTTTGAAGGCCGTCGCCGCACCTCCCAGGCAGAGGAAGGCATCCAGGCGCTACAGGAATGTGTCGATACGCTGATCATCATTCCCAATGACAAGCTGCTGTCGGTAATTTCGGAACAAACCCCGGTACAAGAGGCATTTCGCTTTGCCGATGATATTCTGCGTCAGGGTGTCCAGGGTATTTCTGACATTATTACCATTTCCGGTTTGGTCAATGTGGACTTTGCCGATGTGCGGGCGGTTATGGCCGATGCGGGCTCAGCCCTGATGGGGATCGGTGTGGGCTCTGGTAAATCTCGGGCTCGAGAAGCTGCGATCGCAGCCATTTCCTCGCCACTTTTGGAAACCTCTATCGACGGGGCCGCTGGAGCCGTGCTGAATATTACTGGGGGCAATGATTTGACCCTACACGAGGTCAATTCTGCCGCAGAAATTATCTATGAGGCCGTTGATCCCAATGCCAACATTATCTTTGGTGCGGTGATTGATGATCGGATGCAGGGAGAAGTGCGCATTACGGTAATTGCCACCGGGTTCAACTCAGACTTTAATACGGCGGCGCCTAGTGCCCCAGCGGCTTCTAGAATTGCTCCCCTGAAGCGGCCCTCAGCCATCGGTTCTCCACCGGCTGAGTTCCCACAGTCGTCCCCTAGCAGTCAGCCCAGCGTTTCTCCAAATCTGGATATTCCGGATTTTCTACAGCGGCGGCGGCAGTCACGGTAGGACTGCTATGGTTCATAGTTCAGCTCATAGTCCAGCAGTGGCTCTAACCATTGCTGGTTCTGACAGCGGTGGTGGTGCCGGAATTCAAGCCGATCTGCGGACATTTTCGTTTCATCGGGTGCACGGCGCTAGCGCCCTCACCTGTATCACGGCGCAAAATACTCAAGGGGTGTCTCGAGTAGATGCCCTAGCCCCAGAATCAGTTATCGCCCAAATTGAAGCGGTGGTTGACGATATGGGTATTCAAGCGCTAAAAACCGGGATGCTGCTAAACCAGCCCATTATGGAGGCGGTAGCTGTCTACCTGCAGGGTGCCAAGTTAGGTATAGGCTGTGTGATTGACCCAGTGATGGTGTCGCGCACAGGGGCGCAGCTGATCGATGACGATGCGATCGCAACGCTGCGCCAGCAGCTTATTCCCCTCGCCACAGTCCTCACCCCCAATCGCTATGAGGCGGAGATCCTCAGCGGTCAGGCTATCCACACCCTAGACGACATGGAAACTGCGGCCCAACGCATCTATCAGCTGGGGCCAAAGGCGGTGATTGTGAAAGGCGGCAGCTTTGATGGTTCCCTACGGGGTATCGACGTTTGGTATGACGGCACCTCGTTAACTAAGTTGGCGACCCGCTCTATCGATACGGCAGATACCCATGGTACCGGCTGCACCCTGTCAGCTGCGATCGCAGCCAACTTAGCCCTAGGGCATCCTCCTTTTGAGGCTACGAGGCTTGCTAAAGACTATGTCACTAAAGCTCTCAACCATTCGCTCAGAATCGGCCAGGGCCAGGGACCCGTCGGCCACTTTTATCCGCTGCTGGAAAATTAGCGTCTAATAATCCTTAGCCCTATTCCTCCGGCTGCGGCCACACGCTATCCCAATCTGGGCATTCATCCTGATCCGGGCCGCTAGGATGCAAGGCACAGATCAACATCTCGCCGCCATAGCTTTCGCCATGGTAGTAAGAGCAGCCCGCACATTTGGGATGATTTTGTAGCCAGGGGGTAAGCGTTTGATGGATCGGAGCCATCGTCTGCTCACACCAGCTCACCATCGAGCCGACCACTGGATCAATCTGAGTTTCTAACTCATCCAACGCCTGGGATAGGGGCGGGGTGATATTTTCCATCACTTGCTCCGCTAGCTCATCAGCCAGCTGATCGGCCGCATCCAAAACGGGTGTGACCGCCTCTAGGGTCTGGTCGGCTAGCTGCTCTAAAAACTGCTCAGTCTGCTCCAGAGTATTATTGACCGCCGTTTGCAAATCATCCTGGAATTGTTTTAGCCAGTCATCCATCTATGCGCCCTCTTCATCCTTGAGGCGCTGTAGTTCCGCCTGCAGGTTTTCGATTTCTTTACGAAGGGCATCGGTCGCAGCGCGATCTTCCGGCTCCTCTTCTTCGATGATTTCAATCTTGCGGGGAGCGGCATCTGCCGATCGGGGTGTAGCTTCAGCCGGAGCAGCCTCCTGCGCCCGCGCCACCATGTCGTTGACCATTTTTTGAGCCTCGTCAGCGGTGATTTCGCCACGCTCCACTAGCTCATTGACTAGCTTTTGGGCCTGCTGACGCAAATCGCTAAATCCGTCACCCGCTTTCTCAGAGGCATAGGACGCCAGGCCCACCCCTAAATAAAATGCTTTTTGCACTAGCTGGCTAAAATCTGCCATGGCCTAGACTCCTCTAAGACACTACTGGAGACACTGCACCCAAGGATTATCCCTGGCAGCGTCGCCCTATATAGTCCGTTGTAACAGTCGACGGCAACAGTGTGTAGCGGGTTTGACTGTCGGATAGCCGTACTGACCGAGAACAAACATACCGTAAAAACAGAGGAGACCCGGAGACTACGCCTATCTCAAGCATCCCGTATTGCTGCTACCTTCCGGTCCTGACAAGATTTGGGCGTTGCGATCGCATAGATCCGAGTCATTGACTAGCATAGCACCGTTTACCCATCCCATGCCCATCAAGACGATTTGGGTACCTGCCGGAGAAACCCAATCAGATTGCGAAAAAAGCTAGGACTGAGCTGATCGCCCTCAGCTACATCCATGGGAAACGGAGACTCAGAAGTATCCAGCGCCGGTTCAGAGAGCATCATCGGCACTTCTTCCGCCAGTCCCACAAAAATCAAACGAAACGCAATCCGCTGCACCACTTCAATGGGCATACCCAGGCGCGTTGCAATTTGACTCAGGGATGTTCTTTCATCAATCAGCCGCCACACCCCCCACTCTGCCTGATTTATCCGGACATTAGGCTGCCCTCGAATCAGACTCACAAGGGCAGATTGGGGATGGGGCAATTTATCCTGAAAGGCCGCCCAATCTTTCAAAATTCGCAGCCCCGGCAAAATCACCTCCGTCGCCACCACACTCAGCCCCGTCATTTCCACCTTGGGAAGCGGAGCATCTGGATCAAAGGCAAAGTACGCATCAGGCACCCGGAACAGCTCACAAATTTGCCCCATCACCTGGGTCGCAAATAAAATCTGTAATTGTTTATTACTCAGGACGCCCTGGGAGCGCAAAAATCGACCGAGGGGCTCATCGGTCGGACAGCGCCGAATCAAACGCTCAACCATCGTCGCACTGAGGTAACGCCGGTGGCTGATCAATGCCGCTAGACCTCGGCTATCTAATCGCTTTGTCAGGGTGACAACTCGGCCTCGATAGAGCCAAATAAAATAATACTTAGGCTGAACTTCTCCAGGCAGCGCTAACCCCTGAATGGAAAGGAGTCCCGTCCTCTTACCATCTTGCAAAAGCTGAAACACTTCTGGCAATGAACAGTCTGAGAAATAACCACTGACGGACATACTAGACGATAGCGACGATACAGCATAACGTTGCGCTACTGTAACAGCATATATCACCCCGAATTGTTCTGGGAAACGGCTACTCTCGGCTATCCAGGACGCGATGCCCCCAACAGGGGTTGAATCTCACCCACCGCACGCTTCACTTCCAGATTCAAAACACCTTTTTTAACCTTGCGGGCAGCCAACACTAAAAAGACCGCTTCTTCTCCACAGGCCCTCAAAATGCAATAGCCCTCTGAACCATCCAGGGCAATTTGGCCAATGCCACCCCGTAATAACTCACTCCCAATACGTTCACCCAATGACAGTAGAGCAGCCGCCATGGCCGATACTCGGTCTTCATCCATATGGCTGGGGAGTACCGTCACCAGGGGTAAACCATCCGGTGTTACGAGGGCAGCTCCTTCAATATCGCTGGTACCACTAACAAAGCTATGTAAAGACGCTTGGATTTTTGCCGTGTCGATGGTCATTTATTCTGTTGAGTTCTCCGACCCACATACAACAGGTTATGAGTAGGGCTTTTTAACAAGGCCGCCACTCGTAAGCCACATCAGAATAACTTGATTAGTCGTGCATTAGTCCAATCTGGAGATAAAGCAGCTAACCATGTTCCACGAAGGGCGTTATTGCATACGGTCAATCGTACGATACTGAATTGCCTCAGCAATGTGGGCAGCCTGCAAACTCTCCACTGCAGCTAGATCCGCAATCGTACGACCGACCTTCAGAATCCGATCGGTCGCACGGGCCGACAGCCCTAGCTTGCGAACAGCTGTTTCAAGCAGCGTGCGCGACGCATCATCCAGCTGGCACCACTGACGCAAATGACGACTTTCAAGATCCGCGTTGCACTGCAGTTTTGGTTCATTAACAAATCGAGCCTGGGCGCGCTGACGCGCTAGCTCCACCCGCTGACGGACTGGTTCTGACGGCTCCCCAGGGCTGTGCTGAGTAATCTCTTCTGGTTTTAAGCGGCTAACCACTACTTGCAGGTCAATCCGATCCATCAGCGGTCCTGACAATTTTGCCCAGTACTGCTCGCGACCGCGCGGACTACAGGTGCAAGGCTGTACGGTATCACCAAAGAAACCACAGGGGCAGGGATTGGTGCTAGCCACCAGGGTAAACTGAGCCGGAAATTCTACGGACTGACGCGTACGAGCAATACTCACGTAGCCATCTTCTAAAGGCTGTCGCAAAAACTCCAGCACCTTACGGTTAAATTCTGTCAGCTCATCAAGGAAAAGAATACCCCTATGAGCCAGGGAGATTTCCCCTGGTTTGGGAAAGGTGCCCCCACCTACTAAAGATGGCCCTGATGCGGAATGATGCGGACTGCGAAACGGACGATCAGTTACTAACGAGCCTTTTTCTTTGAGCAAACCGGCGACTGAATGGATTTGCGTCACTTCTAAAGCTTCCTGAAAATTAAGCGGTGGCAGAATGGTAGACAGTCTCCTTGCCAGCATGGTTTTTCCACTTCCTGGCGGCCCCACGAAAATAAGGTTATGGCCACCCGCCGCCGCAATTTCTAGCGCCCGCCGGGCCTGGGCCTGACCTTTGACATCGCGCAAATCCACCGCATGGGGCTGAGCTTGCCTCAACGCATCTCGACCGTCAATCGTTAATGGTTCACGTTTGTCGGGGCTATTGAGAAACTCCACCACCTCGGTAATGGTCTTGAAGCCATAGACCGATAGGTCTGGTACCACCGCCGCTTCTTGAGCATTATCCACTGGCACAATCAGCCCTGTCACACCTAACTGAGGAGCTGCCGCTGCCATGGCCATCACCCCTGCCACCGGACGGAGGCTACCGTCTAGAGACAGTTCACCTAAGAGCAAATAGTTATCTAAACTGTCCTGACTGACAAGATCCGCTGCCGCTAATATGCCAACCGCAATGGGCAAGTCATAAATGGGGCCTTCTTTACGCACATCAGCTGGAGTCAGGTTCACAACCACCTTGCGCATGGGAAAGGGAAATCCCGCATTTTTGAGCGCGGCCTTTACTCGCTCCCGTGATTCTTGCACCGCCGTATCGGGCAGACCAACTACCACAACACCGGGCAGTCCCCCAGAGAGATCCACTTCTACGCCGACTTTTAAGGCATCAATACCGATTAAGGACGCACTCCAGATTCTCGCCAGCATGTTGGACTCCTACAGATTTCTGTAGAATGCCCAGTAACCAATCAACTATTCATGAAGACGGTGCGTTGAAGAACGCTTGCTACGCTTGCTACGCTTGCTGCGTCAACTCTTTACCGCTGCTGTGAGGGTACAGAAGTGGGTTTATCAGGAGAAGTGGCGGAAGTGAGTAGCCAAATCCTAGGAAGAATCATCCAATAAGCTTTCCAGTAGGCTAAGTTTCTCTGAATCAGGCAAATAGCCATAAATTTTCTCTATTAGCTCTGGAGTTGCATTTTGCTTAAACCAATCTTCATTTGGTTCGCTATCAAGATCTAGAAGGAACTTTAGCCGTTCCGATATTCCAGTTTTGCCCTTTAAATCTACTTGTCCCATGCGTTGTCGCCAATCACCAGACGGTTCCTTAAAGCAATGCCCATCTACTGTGCAAATTTGATGGATTAAAGCATAGGATTTGCTACTCAGTCCATTTCTTGCAGTGTTTGAAATAGGGTAAGTCGTTGGCAGGCCTGCAAAGGTTGTCCTAGACGTTAAAGGAATCACTGTGAACGTTTCAATATAGCCAGAATCATCCTGAAATTTATCGCTTGTCCAAACAAGATGAGGGTGCGTTCCGCGAAAAACGCGACTGGAATTCATCATTGCCGTGCAAGAATTGGCTCGACATTCAAGCTCTCCGGGAGAATCTAAATTGTAAATGTGTTGATGGCCATTGCTACACCTAAGAGAGACTCGGAAAGGGTTAATCATATAGATCCAACCCTGACGAGGCCGCTGTCCAGCCAAAGCTTATACCCCCAATTCCTCAAGCAATCTTTCTCGCTCTAATCTCAGGTTCAATTGAGCCTGGTCCTGAGGTTTATACTTGCTTTTAGCATCAACCATCGGAGCCGTAGAATACACATACTCCATTAGCTCCTGAAACTTTTCAGGGCCTGATCCAGCCCATTCTTTTCTGATGTTCTCTAACATCAGCTTCAGCCCTTCTGAAAGCTCAAAATCAACGGCAACTAATGATTCATCGGCGAGCGTAACCAAAATAGCATTGCCAGATTCTTGAAGCTTTATCACCTCTCCCATGCTTTCTAATGCATTATCTATATCCTTATTCCAAGGACCGTGATTGTAGTAGCACCAATTCAGCTCAGTGAGCTGCTTTTCAGTCCATTTAACTGAATAGAGATCTGCTAGGTACAAAAATTTTACTAACTGAGTTTTTGTGATGTGTCCCTTTGTTTTACAAACAAAATATAGAATTAATTGCTCTAGCATGGTTTCAGTGCACTATTTTGCCAAAAGACATGATGCTCTTGCAAAAGCGACGATTTCGCCAGCATCCTAACACCCCTAATTTAGAACGCATACCTTTGTACTCTAAATCTTGACATACTTTACTAAGAACCTATCCGGACACCTTCACCAACCCTTAATCTGTTGTGGCAGCAATGGGGGATTCGGATAGGCTCTAAGTCAGAATGAGGTAATTCACTTCCTAGCCCCACCCTCAGGCAGGTGCTTCTGACCATCTTCTACTCAATTGCTGCCTGAATCAGGACCTGAGCAACCACTTCAAGCTTCACTTCGACTCCCATATTTTTCCTGTTTACGTAGAATGCCCATGGTTCTCACTCACTAGAACTAGGATCACAATCTCAAGCCATAAAGTATGGTATGTGCATATATTAGGACAGCTGCATCGATCACGACTTACGCCCTATTTATACGTATCAGTACCACTTAAAAAATTATGCTGATGACTTCCAACTCCTCTGATGTTGCCATCACCATCCGTGAAAAGCAGCTGGCGGACGAGCACATGAAGGATGTGGAACTCCTATTAGAAAATATGTTTAAGCGGGAAGAAGCAACATTGCAGCTGGTCATCGACCGCCTCTACGATATCGGATCCAATAACCTCATTAACTATCGTGTTAAACCTCGCCGACTTAACCGACTGATGAAATGGATCGCTCGGTTGACGAAACCAGCATTTCATTACTTAGCCGTGCGCTGGTCTAAAAAGAATTGCCCAAAATTAATTGCCCAATGGCTCCAAACCCAGGTTGAGTTTCCCAAACCAGCTCTTGGCAGTGAAGTACTGGATGCCTATAACTCAAACCCTCAAGCTGATTGACGTCTCACCAACCATTACAATGCAGAACGTTGGCCCATCAACGCAATCAGAGCGAAGACACCATGAGTGAAGACACGATTTTCAGCAAAATCATCCGCAAAGAAATTCCTGCAGATATCGTCCATGAAGATGACCTGTGCCTGGCATTTCGCGACATCACCCCCCAGGCACCCACTCATATTCTGGTTATTCCCAAAAAACCAATTCCTAAACTTGCCGCTGCTGCAACTGAAGATAAGGAACTGCTCGGCCACATGTTGCTGATTGTTAAGGAAATTGCCGAAAGCGAAGGATTATCCAACGGTTATCGTGTAGTGATTAATACCGACCAAGATGGAGGTCAAACCGTCTTTCATCTCCACATGCACCTGCTGGGGGGACGTTCACTCAGTTGGCCTCCAGGATAAAAATATTGAGCATTCACTCATCTTTTACGTAGAAATGTATCAATGTTGCAAGTTTCGTATCTTACCCCTACAAACCACTAAGCATATTTACTAATCTTATAAACGAGTGGCCATTAACTTTATTCGCAGCGGAGTAGCTTTCGAGTTATTTCTGCTTGCCTTCACAATGGCAACTCGTGTTTATAACTTCATTCATCACTATGACTTCTACTTTGCAATCCCGTGATCGGGCGAGCATGTGGGATAAGTTCTGCAATTGGATCACTAGCACTGACAACCGCATTTATGTTGGTTGGTTCGGCGTTCTGATGATTCCCACACTGCTAGCTGCCACTGCTTGCTTTGTCATCGCATTTATCGCTGCTCCTCCCGTTGACATCGACGGTATCCGTGAGCCTGTTGCGGGTTCTCTACTACTGGGCAACAACATTATCTCCGGTGCAGTAATTCCTTCTTCTAACGCTATCGGTCTTCACTTCTACCCCATCTGGGAAGCTGCTTCCCTTGATGAGTGGTTGTACAACGGTGGCCCTTACCAGCTTTGCATCTTCCACTTCCTCATTGGCTGCTTCTGCTACATGGGTCGTCAGTGGGAATTAAGCTACCGCTTGGGTATGCGTCCTTGGATCTGTGTTGCTTACTCCGCTCCTTTGGCGTCTGCAACTGCAGTGTTCTTGATCTACCCCATCGGTCAGGGTTCGTTCTCTGATGGTATGCCCCTGGGTATCTCCGGTACGTTCAACTTCATGCTTGTTTTCCAGGCTGAGCACAACATCCTGATGCACCCCTTCCACATGCTAGGTGTGGCTGGCGTCTTCGGCGGTTCTTTGTTCTCCGCGATGCACGGTTCTCTGGTGACCTCTTCCTTGGTTCGTGAGACCACTGAAGTCGAGTCTCAGAACTATGGTTACAAGTTTGGTCAAGAAGAAGAGACTTACAACATCGTTGCAGCTCATGGCTACTTCGGTCGTCTTATCTTCCAGTACGCATCCTTTAACAACAGCCGTTCCTTGCACTTCTTCTTGGGCGCTTGGCCGGTGGTTTGCATTTGGTTCACTGCACTGGGCATTAGCACCATGGCATTCAACTTGAACGGGTTTAACTTTAACCAGTCCATTTTGGATTCCCAGGGTCGTGTAGTTAGTACTTGGGCTGACGTGATCAACCGCGCCAACCTGGGCATGGAAGTCATGCACGAGCGTAACGCTCACAACTTCCCTCTCGACCTAGCTTCTGGTGCTGAAACTCCTGTTGCACTGACTGCTCCTGCAATCAACGGCTAAGGGTTTTAGTTACGGCTGAGTGCTTAGTTTAAAAAGGGGTTCCTCTTCGGGGGAGCCCCTTTTTGATTGCGTACCTTTCGACTTCGCTCAAGGTACGCGTTATCCCTCAATTCTCTCTAACTGCCAAAACTTTTCTGGATCGGACTCACTACTAACACAGGAAACCGTCCAGTTGCGCCAGGTCCAATCATCTCCCCGCTTCGCTAGTTCACTGGCAGATACTCCAGTTAGAACCACTAGCTCCGATGTGGTGATCAGATATCCCTGTTTGGCCAGCTCATCAGCCGTTTGCAACAGTTTCAGCATATTGCTAACGCGGTTGAGTCGAGTATCGGACATGTCGCTGGTAGGTAAGGGAATTTCTGTTTGTTGGCTGACTATTTTTTGAGAGTCCGGCTTAGCTGTCGGTTTAACTGTAGGCTTTTTACTATCAGCGGGCTTAGGACTATTTGCAGCACCGCCATCGACTGACTTTTTTAGGCCAATAGCGCGCTTTTGAGAAAATGAGCGGGCAATTTCGTCACAGCGTTCATTGCCCACATTGCCGGCATGACCTTTGACGTATTTCCAATCAATCTCAACGATTTGATTGGTTTTGAGGTTTTGAGTCAGGTCATCCAGCGTTAGCCATAGGTCTTTGTTTAATACGGCTTTACCGGCTGATGTTTTCCAGCCTTTGCGTTTCCAGCCGCGCATCCACTGGGTGATGCCTTGGATTAGGTATTTGCTGTCGGTGTTGAGTTCAATGTCATCGTCGTAGT
>NZ_JADEXP010000650.1 GCF_015207065.1 Leptolyngbya cf. ectocarpi LEGE 11479
CACACAAAGTTACCGGCATCTTCGCTAATGGAAGTGTGAATTGTATTGTCAACCAGTGTTTGTAGATTAATCGGTGTCGCTAGCCGCTGCTCTTTGTAGGTGCCCCACTGCTCTACAGTCAGTCTCTTGCGGGTTTCAGCCATGCCGCAGCAGACGACAACTTTGGGCCGATACTGAACGATAGCGCTGATCACCCGGATCGGAGCTAGGTCAAAATTGACCGGTAAATATCTGAGAAACATGGCATGGCTGGGAAGTTTTGCCATCACCTGGTCCAGCAGGACATCGCTGGAGTTTAATCCCTGATTGGCTTTCCACGGTCGAAAGCTGGTGATCAATATGGGTGCTGTCATTACCTCTAAAGCCTGTCCATCCTTCAAACAAGCCGATAGTATAGAGCAGTAATCGCCTGTTACACCTATTAGAGGGATTCAGAGGGACCTATGCCAACCATCGCTGTGATTGATTACGATATGGGTAATCTGCACTCGGCCTGTAAAGGGCTAGAGTTTGCCGGGGCGACACCGATAGTGACCGATCAGCCAGAGGTAATCCACGGGGCTGATGGTGTAGTCCTTCCAGGGGTGGGAGCCTTTGACCCGGCGATGCAGCATCTGCGCGATCTCAACCTCACCCAGCCAATCCGAGACGTGATCGCCAGCGGCAAACCCTTCCTCGGCATCTGTGTCGGCATGCAGATGATGACCGATTGGGGTCGCGAATATGAGGATGTGACAGGCTTCGGCTGGGTCCCCGGCGAGGTCACGAAGATCGCCCCATCTGACCCAGCAATGAAGGTGCCGCATATGGGCTGGAATGATCTGGTGATCGACCAGCCCCACCCGGTTCTGGACGGCATTTCAACCGGCGATCACGCCTATTTTGTGCATTCCTATCATCTGCAAGCAACCAATGAGGCCGATGTTATTACCCGCGCCGACTATGGTGGCCCTGTGACGGCGATTGTTGGCCGCGACAATCTTATCGGCACGCAATTCCACCCGGAAAAAAGCCAGACACTTGGCCTGGCTTTGATTGGTAATTTT
>NZ_JADEXP010000206.1 GCF_015207065.1 Leptolyngbya cf. ectocarpi LEGE 11479
TTATTAAACGGAGCCGGACTATTACTGGGGTTACGAGTTTCTTTGGGGAAGATCGCTCCAAATTGAATCTCTAGCGGATCATTGCCGGAACCGTAGGGATGTTGGTCTGGTAGCGGTTGCTCGTAAGCCGCAAAGGTGGTCAAAAACTGCGGGGTCTTGCGAAAAGGCGCACTGTAATTCAGCAAGTTTTGCTGAGGTCCCCAGTTACGGCACTCTTGAGCCTCTTGACCCAGACCGCGCAGGTAAGGGACTGTTTCTTCGCCAAAGTAATCGCCGTACTCATTCGAATCAATCAGGGCATCAACTAGAGCTGATAAGCCACCATCGGTAACGATGGAGAAATACTTTTGAACCTCTTCACGGGAGCTGGGTCCACGCCCCAAAATATGCCTGAAGGCTAGTTCTAGGGCACGACTATTAATGTATGGTTCGAAAAAGTTTTTGCGATACAGGGGGGACTTGGCCAGGCGGCGAATAAATTCCTTCATGGCAATTTCGCCATTTTTCACCTTGGACTCTAAATCTGACAAGTCCAAGGAGTAAGCCCGCTTGATATCACGCTCAAATACCTGCCGATAGGCAGCTTTAACCACTGCATTTTTCTCGGAGCTAGAAAGACCCGGCTTCATTACAAATTTGGGCCGCCGCTCGGAGGCATTGAAATAGATCTGAGGCAGCTGTAAGCCTTGTAGATCTTTAGATGGGCGCTGGCGCAATTTATCGGAGGGGGCTGGAGCTTTAAACTCATCAACTAAAACGTTGAAGTAGGAGCGGATCAGCTCTTGCGCTTCAGCATCCCCTCGAAAGTACCCAGTGCTGGCTGCTCGCATGGTCTGTAAGGCGACTACGGTAGCTGCAGACGAGCAGGCATCCTCAATAATTTCTCGGAGACCACGAACATTTACAGAAATGATATTGGGGTCACCAGCAACGATGGCATAGGTCACATAGCGCAGAAACCAGCTCATGTCTCGTAGAGACTTTTGCATATTGCTAGGACCATAACGCCCTACATTAATGGAGCGAAAACCGGCTGGAATGGTCCCCAAATCACCGCCACCGCTGACTAGATTTCTCAGGCCGCTAAAGAGACCTTCACCACCACCGCTCTCAATGTAGGTGTCGGTACCCGCATTGGCATCGCCTGCCTGAGAATCAGGTTCAACTCGCTCTAAGTAAGATAGAGGGGAACCCCCGGTAAAGATACGGTTGGCGGCTTGTGAAACGATTAACTCTGAATAGCGAGTCAGAATCTGCGCGATCGCAATTCGCTTTTGTCCTGACTTAAAAAAGCCAGACAGCGAATCCAACTCGCCCCGCTCCATGTAGCGGTCCTGCTGTTCAGCTTGAGTAATCGTGGTAACCGGCAAGGTTTGATAAAGTTGTGGCCGCACTAAGGAGCTTCCACCACTAGCAGTTACAGTCATTCCTTTTCAAAGGCTCCCTTCTAATAGTTGATTGCAATAGGTGATTGCATCAGACCCTTTCCTCAACGCCGAGCAACTCAGGGTCAAAGCAGACCTAGAGTATTGGTTAACACCAGCAGGCAGCGCGACGGGCCTATCGGCTCTTACGACAGTTCCAGATTAAAACGATTACGGAACGCCAAGATGGTTGTCTAAAGACTGTGTAACATCTCGTTATTAGCCCACTGAGCCATCATAAAAGACGGTGTGCAACTGAATGAGAGAAAAGATAAGTTTTGTTACCTGTATTTACGAAGAGTTTCCCAAAAAATGCCAGTCTTAAGAGGCTAAGTTTTGAATTTTGTAGACACTGGACGGGTGTAGTTTGCCCACCCAAAAATCAAAACTGAGAACCCAAAACTACAGTTCCCATGACTTCTGCAAATGAGGCTGCCGTCAGTGCAGCAGTGGCCAAGTTATACGACACCTATCCCTTTCCACCAGAACCCCTAATTGATGAACCCCCTCCTGGGTACAACTGGCGGTGGTATTGGCCCACAGCCTATAACTTTTGCACAGGCCGATTGCCAGCAACAGAGAACGTCAAGATTTTAGACGCCGGCTGTGGCTCTGGTGTCGGGACTGAATATCTGGTGCACCTTAATCCTCAGGCCCAGGTAACCGGCATTGATCTGAGCGCTGGCACCTTGGCCGTAGCTCGTGAACGCTGTCAACGCTCAGGCGCTTCTGACCGTGTCAATTTTCACAATCTCAGCATCTACGATGTAGACCAACTTGAAGGGCAATTTGATCTGATCAACTGTGTGGGAGTCCTGCACCACATGCCCGATCCGATTCGGGGTATTCAGGCATTAGCCAGCAAGGTGGCTCCGGGAGGCCTGCTGCATGTATTTGTCTATGCCGCATTAGGGCGCTGGGAAATATCGCTAATGCAGCAGGCCATCGCCATGCTGCAAGGGGAACAGCAGGGTAACTATCGAGATGGCGTCTCCGTCGGTCGTCAGCTTTTCGACGCTTTGCCAGAAAACAATCGCATCGTCAAACGAGACAAAGAACGGTGGGCCTTAGAAAATCATCAAGATGAATGCTTTGCCGACATGTATGTTCATCCCCAAGAGGTGGACTACACCATCGACACCCTATTTGAGTTAATCGATGCATCCGGCTTAGAGTTCGTTGGCTTTTCTAATCCTCAGTATTGGAATCTAGAGCGTCTGATTGCCAAAGCCCCGGACGTAATGCAGCGAGCCCAGCAGTTAGATCAGCGAGTTCAATATCGCTTGATTGAACTGCTAGATCCTGAACTCACCCACTATGAGTTTTTCTTAGCTCGTCCACCGTTAACCAAAGTAGACTGGTCCGACGATCAAAAATTACTATCTGCCCACCCAAAACTCACCCCATGCCTATCTGGCTGGCCCAGCCGGTCCTTTTTTAATCCTGATTATCAGCTAGTCCAAGTCAGTGAGGAAGAGTATGCGTTTTTACAAGCGTGTGAGGCGGAGGCCGGGACAAAAACAGTGGCCGATATTCTGACATCGGCTGATTTGGAGCTATCAGCCGTACGTTCATTACAAATACGACAGCTGCTTCTACTAACACCGTCTGAATGAGCCGTTAGGTAGTCAGCTGCACTAAATGTGCACTGTGAATAATGGGTGAATCGGTAAATACTCGGTCACTCATTATTTGTGGGTGGCAGAAAATTGTGTATCTGTGGTAAGCCCAAGGGATTCGTATTAAGTATTGTTAGCTTTAAATGATATGATTGACCTCGGCTTACAGGCAGGGCTTCGGCCACTATTGTAAGTTTGCCTAGGCTAGTTTGAGTGATTTCTGTGAACTTGCCAGACGAACCTCTTAGAGATTCATCTATGGATGAAAATGATGCCGTAGCGGACGCTAGTGCCGATACGTTGGTCACTGGAACAGTTGATCCAGAACCTAACTCTTCAATGGAAGAGTATTATCAGCTTCAAAATGAGCTGCTTTTGCTAACGCTTGCATTGATGTTGATAGCCTTCATTTCGGTTTGGATGGCCTACTCCCTCAACACAGCTCTCAATTACTTAATTGGGGCATGTTCGGGTGTGGTTTACTTAAAATTGCTGGCTAAAAGTGTTGAGAAGCTTGGTAGGGAAAAATCTAAGGTGGGCAAGAATCAGCTTGCTCTTTTTATTGGATTAATAGTAGTCGCATCCCAGGTGGAGCAACTGCAAATCGTTCCAATTTTTTTAGGTTTCCTAACGTATAAAGCCGCTCTCATCGCATACATGCTCAAGGCATTGTCAACGACTTGATAAGTCTACGATCGTGCACTGACTAAATTAGCCATTAATCATTTGGCCTACTGTCTTTTTGGTCAACCTAACCTGAATTAAGATGCTAAGTTTGCTGCACTTTGATGTGTTGCCATTAGCCGAGTTAGAGGTAGGTCATCACTTCTATTGGCATGTGGGAGGACTTAAACTCCACGGCCAGGTCTTTTTGACCTCTTGGTTTGTGATTGGACTACTGCTGATAGCTTCGGTTCTAGCAACTCGAAATATGCAGAGGGTGCCCCAGGGGTTACAGAACCTGATGGAGTATGTCTTTGAATTTGTCAGAGACATTGCGAAGAATCAGCTTGGCGAAAAGGAATATCGTCCTTGGCTGCCGTTTGTAGGCACACTGTTTTTGTTCATCTTTGTGTCTAATTGGTCGGGGGCGCTTCTCCCTTGGCACGTGATTGAAATTCCTGAAGGAGAGCTTGCTGCTCCCACCGGTGATATCAATACAACGGTTGCCTTAGCTTTATTAACATCGCTTGCATATTTCTATGCAGGCTTTAAAAAGCGAGGTTTAGGATATTTCGCGAAATACATTGAGCCAACTCCAATTCTGTTGCCGATCGCAATTCTTGAAGACTTTACCAAGCCACTTTCACTGAGCTTTCGTCTCTTTGGAAATATCTTGGCGGATGAACTCGTAGTTGCCGTTTTGGTACTGTTGGTCCCTTTGTTTGTCCCCCTGCCCGTTATGATGTTGGGGCTGTTCACCAGTGCTATCCAGGCGTTGGTATTTGCCACATTGGCAGCAGCTTACATCCATGAAGCTTTAGAGGGGCATGGTGACGAAGGTCACGAGGAGCATGCTTAGCAGCTGTTGCTAGCGTACCTCTAATGAACCTCAGGTCATTTTACAGGCCTGTTTTTACTGACTCTAAGTCTTGTTTGTTTCGTATATACCGAAAAGGAAATACATTATGGATCCGTTAGTTGCTTCTGCTTCAGTTATCGCTGCTTCTCTAGCAGTTGGCTTGGCCGCAATTGGCCCTGGTATTGGTCAGGGTAATGCTTCTGGTAAAGCTGTCGAAGGTATTGCTCGTCAGCCCGAAGCAGAAGGTAAAATTCGCGGTACTTTGCTGCTGACTCTTGCATTTATGGAGTCTCTTACTATCTACGGTCTGGTTATTTCTCTGGTACTTCTGTTTGCAAACCCCCTTGCATAAGGAAGGTTGGCTTTAGGGGCGTTATCTGTGTTCGTGCTCCTTTTGGGCATCGAATGTCTTGCAGATAGCGCCTTCTAACTACATTGTGTTGGATTACACCTGAGTTGAGCCAATAAATACTTTTTTCTTCAACTTTCTTATGTGTTGATGGGTTCTCAGGTTTAGGGAAATCGGAAAATGTTTGATTTTGACGCAACACTGCCTGTAATGGCGTTGCAATTTGTTTTATTGACGTTTCTTCTAAACGCAGTGTTCTTCAAGCCTATTTCAGCGACGCTTGATGAACGGGACGGTTACATTCGGACCAATAAGTCCGATGCTGCAGAATATTTGCAGACAGCTGAAAAGCTTGCTAAGCAATATGAACAGGAGCTGTCCGACAGCCGCAAACAGGCTCAGGCATTGATTGCTCAGGCCCAGGCTGAAGCCCAAGAGGTTGTTGATAAACAGATCGCCCAGGCTCAGTCTGAGGCTCAGCAGCAACGTGAGCAGGTGCAAAAAGAGCTTGACCAACAAAAGCAGGAGGCCTTTCAGTCTCTTCAGGGTCAGGTGGATGTTTTGAGTCAACAGATTTTAGATAAGCTGTTGGGCTCTCAGGCTGCTTAGGCTTAGTTTTTTAAGTCTTTTGACTTGTTTTAGGAAGCTGCATTTTTTTTAGGATTATCGGCGCGCAGTGATTGCTATGGTTGAAAACTTTTGGCTACTGGCGACAGAAGAAGGCGGGTTTGGTTTAAATTTCAATATTTTTGAAACCAACCTTATTAACCTTTCTATTCTGGTTGCCTTAATTGTCTACTTTGGACGAAGCTTTTTAGGCAGCGTTATGGCAGAGCGACGCTCGGCCATTGAGGTTGCCATTCAGGATGCTGAAAAACGGCAAAAGGAAGCTTCTGAGGCTTTGGCTGTGCAGAAGAAGAACCTGACTGAGGCTCAGGCTACTGCTGTTCAGATTAAGTCTGATGGTGAGGCGGCCGCTAAGGTAGCCAAAGAGAACATCCTGGCGCAGGCGTCCAAAGATGTCCAGCGAATGAAGGACGAGGCTGCTCGAGACCTTACTTCCCAAAGGGAGCGTGTGGTAGTTGAGTTGCGTCAGCAGATCTCTACTCTTGCCATTGAGAAGGCTGAGACGCAGCTACGGTCCCAGATGGATGATGGGCTTCAACAGAAGCTGATTGATCAGAGTATTGGTCTTATTGGGAGGTAGCTTGTGAAGGATAGCGTAGTTATTGAGGGTTTAGTTAACCCTTATGCTCAGGCTTTATTATCCATTGCTCAGAACGGAAATTTGACTGACCGTTTTGCTCAGGATTGTTCCTCAATCCGTAGTTTGTTGGATTCATCTCCTGAGCTTGCCGATCTACTGGAAAATCCGATCGTCAATTCTGATGTTAAGAAGGGCGTTTTACGCCAGATCTTAGGGGACGGCGTACATCCGACAATGCTTAATTTTGTCATGTTGCTGGTAGATCGAGGCCGGATTGGCTTCTTGAGTCTTATGTGCAGGCGTTACCAGACTCTGTTTCGTGAGCTAAATCAGATTGTTTTGGCTGAGGTGATCTCGGCAGTCCCACTATCTGATGATCAAAGGGAGTCGATTCGCCAGAAGGTGATCGCAATGACAGGGGCTAATTCTGTAGAACTGGAGGCTTCTCTAGATTCTGAACTGTTGGGTGGCGTCATCATCAAGGTGGGTTCCCAGGTGGTAGATGCCAGTTTGCGCGGGCAGCTGCGGCGTATCGGTGTTCAGTTGAGTAGCGCTTCTTCTCGCTAGGGTGCTTCGGGCAAGAGCGTCTTGTTGTTTGCCCAGTAGTTAGGATGCGAGCTGGTTGAGACTGGTTTTTTGAGACCTATCTTAGCCGAGCATTGTTTAGGTGATTTTTGTTGATATCTGAGTTAGTAGAGCAACTCCCATGGTAAGCATCAAACCTGATGAAATCAGTAGCATTATTCAGCAGCAGATAGAGCAGTACGACCAGAGTGTCAAAGTATCCAACGTGGGTACTGTGCTGCAGGTAGGTGACGGAATTGCCCGCATCTATGGTCTTAATCAAGCAATGGCTGGTGAACTGCTTGAATTTGAAGATGGCACTGTCGGTATTGCCCTAAACCTCGAAGAGGATAACGTGGGTGCGGTACTGATGGGCGATGGTCGGGCGCTCAAGGAAGGTAGTTCCGTTAAGTCCACCGGCAAGATTGCCGAGGTCCCCGTAGGCGAGGCCATGTGCGGTCGTGTTGTGGACTCTTTGGCTCGTCCTATTGACGGCAAGGGCGATATCGCCGCTACCGATCGCCGCCTAATTGAATCTCCGGCTCCTGGCATTATTGCGCGGAAGTCAGTCTATGAGCCTTTGCAGACAGGGATTACAGCAATTGATGCGATGATTCCGGTCGGTCGTGGTCAGCGTGAGTTGATTATTGGTGACCGTCAGACCGGTAAGACTGCGATCGCAATCGACACCATCCTTAACCAGGCTGACCAAGACGTAGTCTGCGTGTACGTTGCTATTGGTCAAAAATCTGCCTCCGTTGCCCAGGTGGTCAGCGTTCTTGAAGAGCGTGGAGCGATGGACTACACCGTTGTTGTCGCTGCCAGCGCTAACGATCCGGCTCCTTTGCAATTCTTGGCTCCCTACACGGGTGCTGCGATCGCTGAGTACTTTATGTACAAAGGCAAAGCCACACTGGTGATCTACGATGACCTCACCAAGCAGGCCCAGGCATATCGTCAAATGTCCTTGCTACTGCGTCGTCCGCCCGGTCGTGAAGCCTATCCTGGAGACGTATTCTTTATTCACTCTCGTCTGCTAGAGCGTGCGGCCAAGCTCAGCCCTGAGCTAGGTGAGGGTAGCATGACCGCCCTGCCCATTATTGAAACCCAGGCAGGTGACGTTTCCGCCTACATTCCCACCAACGTAATTTCCATTACCGACGGTCAGATCTTCTTGTCTTCCGACCTGTTCAACTCGGGTCTACGTCCTGCCATTAACGCCGGTATCTCCGTATCCCGTGTAGGGGGTGCAGCCCAGACTAAGGTAATGAAAAAGGTAGCCGGTAAGCTCAAGCTGGAACTCGCCCAGTTTGATGAGCTACAGGCCTTTGCCCAGTTTGCGTCTGACCTGGATGCGGCTACCCAAGCCCAGCTGGCACGCGGTGTCCGTTTGCGAGAGCTGCTCAAGCAATCCCAGTACTCTCCCCGTGCTCTACACGAGCAGGTAACCGTTGTGTACGGCGGTATTAACGGGTTGTTTGATGATGTACCTGTAGAAAAGGTTGCGCCTCTTGTCGCTGAACTCTGTAACTACATCAACACCAGCAAGCCTGAATTGGTTAAGGAAATCAATGAAGGCAAAAAGCTGACTGACAAAGTTCAGGAACTAGCTAAGGAAGCGATTGCTGAGTGTAAGCAGTCCTTTATGGCCGCATAGGAGGAGATTGGCCTTACCCTCAGTAATCAAGTCATGGCTTGGCTATTGGGGGTATAAGGCTAAAAAATAACGCGTATGGCTAATCTCAAATTGATTCGAGACCGGATTAAGTCGGTCAAAAACACCCGTAAAATTACCGAGGCAATGCGTCTGGTGGCGGCGGCTAAAGTGCGTCGCGCGCAGGAACAAGTGGAGGCGACTCGTCCCTTTGCTGATCGCCTAGCTCAGGTATTTTACGGCCTTCAAACTCGCCTAAAGTTTGAAGATGCAAATCTGCCCCTGTTGCAGCAGCGCGACGTCAAGAACGTTGGCTTGGTAGTTGTTTCTGCCGATCGCGGTCTCTGTGGCGGCTATAACAGCAATATCATTCGGCGAGCCGAAAATCGTGCAAAGGAACTAGAGGCTGCTGGTATTGGCTATCAGATGATTCTGATCGGTCGGAAAGCTATTCAGTATTTCCAACGGCGCGATTATCCTATCGATGCCACATTTAGCGGGTTGGAGCAGATTCCTACCGCTGAAGAGGCCTCTAAAATTGCTGACCAGGCACTTTCTTTATTTTTATCGGAGGAAGTGGATCGGGTAGAGCTGATTTTCACAAAGTTTGTTTCGTTGGTCAGCTCTCGTCCAGTGACTCAAACACTGCTGCCTCTCGATCCTGAGGGTCTCGACAAGGAAGACGAAATGTTCCGTCTGACTAGCCGTGGCGGTCAGTTTCAGGTGGAGCGTTCAGCGGTGGAGACCGAGCAAGTACAGCTGCCCCAGGACATGATTTTTGAACAAGATCCGGTTCAAATTCTGGACGCGCTGCTGCCGTTGTACCTCAACAATCAGATTTTGAGGTCTCTGCAAGAGTCAGCCGCTAGCGAACTTGCCGCCCGGATGACAGCCATGAACAACGCTAGTGACAACGCTAGTGATTTGGTTAAAACCTTGACGCTTGACTACAACAAAGCTCGTCAGGCTGCCATTACCCAAGAAATTCTAGAGGTTGTGGGTGGTGCAGCAGCCCTCGGATAAGCGACGGTTGGATGGAGTTGCTCTAAGTTTTTAACCCCATATGGTTTGGCAGTGCTAAGGCGCTGCCTTTTTTTTGGGTAGAGGCGTTTTATGGAATATCTCTGCCTGTACATTTTTGGGAAAAAGGCTATATCCTAAACGTTAATCAACCGTCAATCAACCCCAGTCAACCATCGCGGACAGCGCCCATGGTCAACGAAGTATCCCAGTGGCTAGCGGAGATTCAAACTTTGCAGCAGCAGCTAAAAGCCCTCGGTCAAGAACGTGATCAGGCCTATGCAAGTGCGGCTAACTGGCGCAAATTATACGAGTCTGAATCTGAACAGCGTCGTCATGCCACTGCCAGAAGCCAGATACAGATTCGGGCCTTGGCTAACGAATTAGAGGTGTTTAAGCAAGCTCCACGTCAAGGTGAACCGTCCCGTAATTTGGAGCAAGTATTGGCCCAGGTAAAGCAGGTGGAGTCTGTAGAGGAGTTGCGATCGCAGCTAGCTGACACCCTCACCCTCTGCGACCAGCTCTCCAACGCCCTTAAAACCGAGCAAGCTGCCCACGAAGAAACTCGTCAAAACCTAACTACGGCATTAGGAGACACCATCGATTTAATTGCTAAAGACCAAACTTCCCAGTCAGAAAAATCTTCAGATCCGCATCAAGCAGGTGAATAGTCTGGTGGCATCGAGTCTGCTGCCTAGTCGCTAGAAGCCTGATTTCAAAGGACATTAGCGTCATGTCTGAAGATATCAGAGCTGAGTAAATTCGTTATATATAGAAAATATGAAGGGACAGATTAAATATTGGTATCTTTTGATAGATGTATGGTGGGAACTTTTGGGTTAAAATTCGCATGCTGCTTCGCTGAGTAGTTATTACTAGCGACATATATTATGAAAACTTTTTCTGATACCAAGATGATTACTGAGTCCGCACAGAACATTAGTGTTTCTGACCGCGAAACTCAGCCAGCATCTAACGATAAAAAAATCTACATGGCTGAACTCAAACGCTATCCCTATGGTCCCGATCTCCAAGTTGAGATTTTGCACCTGCAGGCTGAGGCGGACGCGTTGCTATTGCAGCTCAAAGCCATGGGGTGTCAATAACACAGCAAACAATTCATACCGCTTTCACCGCTTTTACTCAAGCAGCCGGTTAGAGGGGCATCCATCTTGCCGTTAACGCTTGGGTAGGGGGATTTAATTACAGTAGGGGCAGTGTGCTCAGTGGGTCTATCTGAGTGCTATTGCTGTGTTAAGAAAAGCAGCAAATTCACTTCCTTCCCATTAGAAACCGCCTACGTTAGGGAACAGATACACCACTCGTATGTGTTCCATGACCAATCAGCACAACGTTTTGTCAACGCCTGACCTATCGTCTGGCGACCTGCTGCGTACCCTTAACTTCCATGACACTTACACCTGCCCGGTGTGCGGTCATGGTGAGCTGTCTGTGCTGACTCTGACAGAGGCCTTTGCCTGTAGCTTCTGTCGGCATATTTTTGCGGCCAATTTAGAGTCTCAATCACTCCAAATGATAGATAGTGTTCAGCCCATGGTTTGGTTCTGGACAGGTGAGCGCTGGCGAAAAAGCGGTCGTCCCAAGGGTCACATAACGGCTGTGGTTTGGAGCTTTGCGCTGGCCATTGCCTGCCTGCCCGCGCTGCTGATTATGCTCTCCAACTACATGTTTCCCCCCATCGACAGTGATGGGTTGACCCAGTTTTCTGTGATTTGGACAGTGGCTACATTATTAGCCCATGCAGGAATTGTCCTATGGCTCATTGCCGAACATTACCAATGGCCCTGGTATGTCACTACAAAGATTAAGTTGAGTCGTTAAATTAACGGCCCTGAAAAATTGATTGGCTACAAATCAAACATTCGCCGAATGCGCTTTCTAGCCCAAATAACAGGGTTAGCGTCGTCTTCACTGGAGTCTACGAGATTAAGAGCTCGCATTTCACGTTGGCGTTTAGCCAGTTCGTCTCGATGCTGAGCCATCGCTTGGACCACCTGGTTAGAGAGGTCCGGGTAGCGCCGGAGTAAATCTGAGAAGCTGGGCTGGTTGATGACAAATAGCAGGGAATCCTCTGAGACCCGAGCCATGGC
>NZ_JADEXP010000207.1 GCF_015207065.1 Leptolyngbya cf. ectocarpi LEGE 11479
AGCTGAATTAGGAATATCTGTCTCGCTTTAGGATGAATAGCATTACTAAGAAAAGAGGAGAATGCTTGGGCAATTACTGTAGCTATCGCTGCACCAACCCCACCATAACTAGGAATAAGAATAATATTGAGACTGACATTGATAACAGCACCAATTAATGTTCTTAAGAAAGACAACTGTGTAAGCCCTTCAGCAATAAACCAAGTTGAAGAACCTACGCCCATAAATACAAATACAGCAGCCCAAATATGAATAGATAATATCGGTGCTGCAGCAATGTAACCGTCACCAAAAAGTCCAGTAATCACTGGAGCAGATAAGAAAGACATCGGCAGTGCAATTAATATGGCGGAATACACCAGCAATCGCATGACCTGCTCCAAACGTTTAGAATAAGCAGCTATGGATTCTTGTTTAGCTTTATAAATACTAGGAGCTATAGAGGAAACAACAGCAGTCGGAATAAAATACCAAACCTCAGAAAGTCTTGCAGCAGAAGCATATAAACCAACTGCTTGAGAGCCCATCATATTACCCAACATAATTTGGTCTACCTTCATGTAGATAACCACTGTAAATGTGGATAAAATCAGAGGCCAGCTTTCTTTAAGTAGAGTTTTTGCCAAAGCAAAGCTCCATCGCCAGCGTAGGAGTGAAGATCCTTGTGACTGGTAAAAAATAATAAGTCCTAAAGCTCCCAAAACAGATTCCAAGACAGTAACACCTGCAAATGTCCAAAGAGGGGCTTCATTATTTATGAGCAGTACTTTACCAATAGCAGTAATTATAAATGCAGTATTTTTTGCTAAAACCGTATACTTTGATTTAATCTGTGATTGGAACCATAGATCAACAGCATTAAACGCTTTAAAAATCCATGCTGATGATAAAAGAGCAACTAAAATAAGTGTTGTTTTATCACCACTCTTAGAAACTAAAGTTGTAATAATTACCAGTGCAAGTGACCCTAAACTTGCTATCAGTTGTAACAAACATGTGGTTCCTAAAATTTGTTCACGCTTTTCAGGATTTTGAGTTAACGCTCGAACGACTAACGAAGGTAGTCCCAAAGTAGCAAAAGCGCTGAACAAGGAAACAAGAGAAATTGCATAGTTAAGTGTGCCAAAATCTTTGACACCTAAGTAACGAGCAACCCAGACACCAACAAACAGACCTATACCCATCCGCAGGAATCGATCAAAAAAGAGCCATCCTGTATTTGCTATGACCTTACGTAGCTCATCCCGATTCTTTAAAAAGGCAAGCTTGCTTAATATCAATTGCATTGTATGTGGCCCAATAATTAGGTAGACGACGGATGCAGGCTTATTTTCTGTAATTTATAGCAGTCGTCACTTTTGTCAGGACAATCGATTCCCATATAATTTCTTAGATTTCGGCCTTTGAAATGTCCTAATCTATATGGCGACTACTATAAGAGCACCGATAGCCATTTCATCAATTACAGCAGCTCCTGACTCCTACACACGAGTTAACAACTGACGATAGGCTTTAGCAATGAGAGTAGGCGTAAATTTAGACTCCAGCATCTGTCGTCCCTCATATCCCACATCTTGGACAAGGCCAGCATCATAAGCCAGAAGTTTCAAGAAGCCAGCCAGACCTTGACTGTCACTATTTCTAAAAGTAGAACCGCAGCGATTATCTTTGATCAGAGATTCCAAATAGGTCCCTTCTGGGCAAATTATCGCAATCGGACGACCAGCAGCTAATGCCGGATACAGCTTACTAGGAGCAACCAAGCTTTCCATCCCTTCACTCACACTCACCAACGACACATCGCAAGCAGTCATCGAATACGGAATATCCTTCTTATCCTGATACGGTAAAAACAAAAAGTTCTCCAACCCCTCAGCTGCGACATCTTCAATCAACTTTTCACGTTTTGCCCCGCCACCAATACATACAAACCGGATCGGCTCATTCCGTAGCAGTTTGGCCGCTTCAAAAATTGTCTCAATGTCATGGCAGCGACCCATATTCCCAGAATATAGAACCGTAAACGTGTCTACCAAACCATGCTTACGCGCAAACCAATTATCCTTCTTCTCAATCGGCCTAATCAGCTCCGGGTCTGCCCAGCTATGGATCACCTCTACCCTGTCCGCAATATCCGGACAGTGACCCACCACCCGTTCCTTCAGCGACGGACTCAATACAATCAACGACTTCGCCCGTCGCCATACCCGCTGGTTCAGCCACCGCCAAAACTTCGCCACCGGATGGTGATAGTCCACCACACCCAGCTCCACCGCAATATCTGGATACAGATCGTACAAAATCACCACATAGGGCGTATTAAACAGCAGGCTCATCAAATAGCCAACCACCGGTAAAAACGGCGGTGCCGTCGTCAGCAGCAGCACTTTATCCTTGTCAAACCCATGGCGCAGCAAATGCAAAAATGCCCGAATCGCAAACAACAATCCAGTCAGCGCCTTACCCCGGATCCGACCCGACCACAGCTGCGACACCCGCGACCGCCGAATCTTCAAGTTGTTAGACCGTTCTAACTGAGGAGCCTCCGCCACATCATCAGCATAGGCCGGCTGTCCCGTAAACACCTCCACCGGCAGTCCCTGACGAGCCAGCTGTCTCACCAGCTCATCCAGCAGCTGGCCCGTTGCCGCATAGTCAGGTGCAAAAAACTGAGTAACTAGCTTTACCGTTTGCTGAGTCGATCGAGTCTCGATTTGGTCAACAAAGTAGGCCGCCTTAGCCCTAGAACGAGTATTGATCTTGCCGAGTACCATAGGAATGCGAATGAGTGAGCAATAGGGAATTAATAGATAGCAAGCGTTTAACTGAGAAAATATTTAAGAAATACGGGCCACACGCCAGGCACGCCAGGAGGTCAAACCAAAGATGGGGGTGGCTACAGCCATGGCCAACAGTCCGTAGGGGATCGGTGCGAGGGTGAAGGCCCAGCTGCCAATCCATAGACTGAGGGCGTAAATAAATAAAACAGTTAGCCGATGGGGCAACCCCACCTTGAGCAGTCGATGGTGCAAATGACTGTTGTCTGCTTCAAAAGGAGACTTGCGCCGCCGCAGTCTAGATATAATTACGAGGGTCATGTCAAAAATCGGCACAGCTAACACAATTAGTGGAATCGTGATCGCTGTTGCCCCCTTGACCAAGCCGGTAATGCTGATTACCGCGAGCATAAACCCAATAAAATAAGAGCCTCCATCTCCCATAAAGATGCAGGCCGGATTGAAGTTATAAACTAAAAAACCGCATAGGCTACCCACCAGGCACATGGCCAACAAGGCCACCGATGGCTCCCCTAGAAACAGGCAAATGCCAACGGTAATCAGGGCGGAAATAGCACTCACCCCCGAGGCCAGACCGTCTAGACCGTCAATCCAGTTAATGGCATTGACCATGCCAGCGATCCAGATCAGGGTGATGGGTAAACTCAGCCACCCTAGATGCACAATGCCAACATTGGGCACCGTTATCAGGTCAATGCGAATGCCTGCACTCCATACCAGAGTGGCAATAGCAAACTGCCATAACAGTCGAAACTTCGGAGAAAGCGAGTATAAATCGTCCAGTAACCCGAGCAGAAAGTAGCCGCTGCCCCCCAACAACATCACTAAAATCTCTTGGTGGTCCTTGGGCAGGAGACCTGAAAAACCGCCCACCCGCCAGAGACAAATGGCGGCGACTATGGTACCGACAAAAATAGCTACGCCGCCCAGGCGAACCATGGGGGTTTGGTGGACTTTGCGATCGCAAGGCACATCCACCCGATCACAATGAATAGCAATGCCTCTAACAATGGGCACACTAATTAACACAACAGAAAAAGCACTGACAAACGCTAACAGATAAAACACATAGTCAGAACCAAACGATAATGCTGATAAATCAAGCATCGTACTAATAACGCCAACGCAAATTTAGAGAACAATAGAGGTATTCGATAGTTTGTAGTGACAAATTTTAGGACAGTGGCTAAACCGGTAAGACCTTGAGAAACCCTTAGCTACAAAGATGATTTAGAGTTTGTAGCTGACTCAGTCTAGAATTTGCTATTCACCTCAATGGGGCAGATGCATTGACTTATTTCATTAATTGTTAGACCGGGAAATCACTATATGAGCAACCGTCTAATCTCAGGCTCAAACAAAAGAGACCGGTCGTAAAACCAAGCACCCAAAAGCAAAATACAGATATGCTGTCCTGATTCAGGACTATTGACTAGATAAAAATAGAAACAATAGAAACTAAGGCAAATACGAAGTTTTTACCTAAGAAAGTTAGGCTTACCCATCAGGCAAAATGGGGTTCCTCAACTACGCAGGAGATGATATTCAAAGCCTCCAGACTTGGGAGGGTTGGGGGCAAATACTAAGAAATTAAAAAAGTTCGGATCTTACAAAAGAGTAAACAGGCCTGCTGATTAAATGATTTCTCTCTTCAGTCGGTCAATGGTAAGTAGGCTATCCAAATCATGCTTCAGACTACAGAGCGACGCTTATACAGTGCCCCTCACTACAGCTAGACCTGAAAAACTGTCTGTATTATCTATGCTGTGGCTAGTAAGCTTATGCAACCAACAGATTTGAAAATGACAGAAGCGGTATAAGAAAATTTTTCATTGCGCTATCGCAGATTATAGAACAAATGAATGGAAGCGTAAAAAATAGGCTTTGTGGAAATCTTCAAGAATTTTGCTACGGCTAAGCCCATGTCCGTGCAACTGTCAAGAAGGGGGTGACGTCTTACAGCTGAGTTGTTCTCAAGTCTGAGCAATGTCAATTTTTTATCCTTCAGATATGGTTAACTCCATTTCAGATATCGCTTTATTGTTCAGCGATCATTCCTAAAAGACCCATGAGAAAGTCAGTTAAAACCTTATCTCATCTTTTATAAACACACCCCCAAGAAACTACGGAGAAATCGTCAGCGTTCCGGATAAAACAGCAAGGCACAATCCAAAAATCATGAAGGTTACACCTGGCTAGGGTAGATACACCTAAGATTCCGCATTGTTTGATTAGTTTTAGCTGCACGCAAGTGAGTCTTAATCCCAGATACTTAGAAGGCTCTAGGTATTTTTTCGAAAATGATATCCCAGTTAAAGGCATTCCTTTTTTAAGGAAGCCTTTATGTTCTCCCATTAGCCACACTGGGACTTCGCCTCACCGTCTAGCTCTCTGGAATAGTGGATAAATAAGTAAGTATATTCTCTATGTTTCTAGGCAGCCTTAATCATCTCCGGTTAAAAATACGGATCTTTTGCAAAAAATTAAATGGGAGTATGAGCCCTACCGACAGCATCTATCGTTATGACTCGCCTGATCTTCTTTGCTGTTCTCGGACAGACAGTTGCCGGTATTTTGTTAGGACTCACTACAGATGTGACCCTGGCTGCTCCAGCTCCCCTGCCTAGGGCGGCGACAGCCACTCTAGATAATACTTACCTGCTAGGACCTGGGGACTTAATCTCTATCGATGTGTTCAACGTGCCGGAATACAGTGGTGAACAACAGGTGCTAGCCAACGGCACCATCAATCTTCCGGCTGTAGGACAGCTATCTATAACTGGTCTGACGCTCCCTCAAGCAGAACAGGCCATTAGCGATATCTATCGTGCCAGGGTACGCTATCCCCAGATTACGGTTAGCCTTCTGACACCGCGCCAGCTGCGGATTGCCCTTAGTGGAGAAATCCATCGGCCTGGGGTGTATACAATGCCGGTAGGTGAGGCCGGACAGTTTCCCACCTTGGTCAACGCGATTCAGCTGGCGGGTGGGCTGACCCAGGCGGCTAATGTACAACGGGTCAATGTGCAACGCCGTGGGAAAAATGGGATTGTTCAACAGGTGACCAGCAATCTGTCAGCGCTGATGGGTCAAGGGGATTTACGACAAGATATTTCCCTGCGAGATGGAGATTCGATTACGATTACCCAGGCTGATGAGATTGACTTACGTACTACCAGCCAAATTGCGGTGTCTAATTTGGCTACTGATGAGGCAGAGGCTATCAGCGTTGTTATTGTTGGGGAAGTGTTTCGTCCGGGTACCTATAACTACGCGTCCCGTCCCACCTCCAGCCAATCGGTCACTGTAGGTGATGCCAGTGGTAACACGGTGCAGCAGCCTGGGCGGCTAACGGTGACTCGCGCCCTGCGCCTAGCGGGGGGAATTAAACCCATGGCCGATCTACGCCAGGTGGAGGTGAAACGCACCACCCGCACTGGCGACAGTCGGACGATTTTGTTGGATCTATGGCAGCTGGTGGATGCTGGAGATAGCCGTCAAGATTTGGTGCTGCAGGCGGGGGATACCATTGTTGTTCCGACAGCAGTGGCGGCTAGCCCAGAACACATTAGTCTACTGACAACGACAAACCTGTCACCGGATACGATTACCGTCAACATTGTGGGTGAGGTGGAGCGTCCAGGTACCGTAGCGGTGGCGGCGAATACCACCCTTAACCAGGCGGTGCTAGCGGCGGGTGGGTTTAATCGTCGAGCCCACGAAACGGTGGAGCTGATTCGGCTTAATCCCAACGGTACGGTGACCCAGCGGTCAATGGATCTTGACCTGGCCCAGGGGTTAAATCCTGAGGGTAATCCCATCATGCAGCACAACGACATTGTTGTAGTTGATCCATCTGGAGCAGCCCGTCTGTCAGATAGTTTAAGTACTCTCTTGAGTCCTTTTTTGCAGATTTTACCGGTTAACTTTAATGGCTGGAATGGGCTGTAGCGCCTTCAGACCAGTTTTCTAGCACTTATTTTTTGACGCTGTTTTTAGCATAGTCAACAATATTTAGATATCTCTGGGGTAATGAATAATTTAGATGTGAGCAATAGTGGGGCCGATGAGAAGACCTTTAACGGTTTTTCTGGGTCCCAGGTGCCCTGGGATGAGGATGAGCTAGATCTCAAACAGGTGCTCACAGTATTGCGGCGGCGAGCCTGGGTGATTGCCGGTATTGCGACGGGTGTGATGGGGGTGGTCCTATACAATACCCTACGCCAGGAGCCGGTATACGAGGGGACGTTTCAGGTCCTGGTCGAGCCTGTGAATGTGGACAACCAGGTCCAGGACTTTAGTGATTTTCTTGGCGATACCTTACCGAGAGCCTCCTCGGGCTTGGACTATGAAACCCAGGTGCAGGTATTGCGCAGCCCAGAACTGATTGAGCAGGTCATGGCAGATCTTAGGGGGGTGGACCCTGAGATTGACTATAAAATACTGTTGGCGAATCTCGTTATCAGACGGGTGGGCGAGACTAAGATTATTGAGGTTAGCTATCGAGACGCGGATCCGGCTAAAATTCGGGAGACTCTAGATGTTCTGGCTGGGGTGTATTTGGACTACAGTCTCAAGGAGCGTCAGACTAACCTGCGCCAGGGAATTCAGTTTGTTAACAAACAGCTACCGGAGTTAGAGGGCCGAGTTGATCAGCTGCAAAGCCAGTTAGAAGATTTTCGTCAGGCTAACAATTTTATTGATCCGGCGACCCAAAACAAACAGATTGCTAGTCGCTCGGAAGCCTTGAGCACTCAGCGGCTGAATATTGACCGACAGCTGGCCCAGGCGAGGGCTGCCCATGGGGTATTAGGGACAGCAGGCGGGGAGGCGGCTTTACAGGATGCTCCAGTTTATCAGCAGCTAATCCAGGAGCTGCGGCAGGTGGAAACGGAGATTGCTGCAGGGTTAACCCGGTTTCAACCCGATACGTTAGAAATTCAGGTGTTGCAGGATAAACGGGAACGGCTATTGCCGGTTTTAGCGGCTGAAGCGCAGCGGGTGCTCAATGCCAGGTCCGCTGGGGCGCTCAATGAGATCCAAGTGTTAGAAACCCAGAGTCAAACCCTGGCGCTGGCGGAATCTAAGCTGCAGGCCACACTGACTGAATTGCCCACCCTGGCACGGGAATATAGCGATCTGCAGCGGGAGTTGGAAATTTCGGTCAAGGCCCTGAGCCGGTTTCTGGAGACGCGCGAAACTCTCCAGATCGAAGCGGCCCAAACGGAGATTCCGTGGGAGCTAATCGAGGCTCCGCTGGAGCCTACTTTACCGATTTCTCCCAACGTCCGCCGTAGTCTGCTGCTGGGGGCGGTGGCTAGCATCCTGCTAGGGGTGGGTACGGCACTGATGCTAGAAAAACTGGATACGATTTGCCGCACATTGGATGAGCTTAAGGCGACTGTGAAGCTGCCGCTGTTGGGGATGGTGCCCTACCAGAGTGAGTTTGATGGCCAAGGCGCGATCGCAACCAATAGCAGTTTAGGCCACTGGTTAAAACAGGCCTTTCAGGGGGGATGGCTCCAGAAAACTGGGGCGATACCTGATAGCTATGGCTATGGCCGGTCCCAGTTTTTGGAATCCATGCGGCTGTTACAGACCAATTTATTACTGCTGGGGTCTGAGCGCCCCATCCAGTCAATTATTTTTAGTTCGTCCATGCCTGGGGAGGGCAAATCGACCATTGCTCGACACCTGGCACAGGTCGCGGCCACCATGGGCAAACGGGTATTACTAGTGGATGCGGATCTGCGTCAGCCGATGATCCACCAGCGGCTAGAACTGGATAATACAAAGGGACTGAGCAATTTGCTATCGGGCAATGCTAGTCGGGACGAAGTGCTACAGCAGGCGATCCCGTTTTTGGAGTTCTATGTGATTACGGCGGGTAGCATGCCGCCAGACCCGGTCAAACTGCTGTCGTCTCAGCGGATGCAACAGCTGATGACAGACCTGGAAAAGGAGTTTGACTTAATTGTGTATGATGCGCCACCGCTGTTAGGGTTGGCAGATACGACGCTGATGACGTCCCACACGGACGGTTTAATTTTGGTGGCGCGGGTTAACCAGTGCGATCGCGATGTGCTCGCCCATGTCATGGAAACAATTCGATTTTCCAAGATGCCTGTACTGGGGCTGGTGGCCAATGGCGTTATGCCCAACACCAAGGGGTACAAGTACTACGGCTATGGCACACCTGCTAGAGTACCCAAGCCAGTCGCCGCCAAGGGTGCTATCAATAGTGCTGGCAACGGCACTAATAATGGCAGTAGCAACAATAACGACACAGGTTTCGAAACTATACCTGAGGGCAGCGAGCGGTGTGTGCGCCTCACTGATCGATCTCATCATTCGTAATTACGACAGATCACGTACGGAAATCAGACTACTCAACGTGGGGTAATAGGCCAGGGTGTTTTGTCTGCTAATCCGGACCCTCGTATAGACCTTAGGACAGTAGCAAAATTGGTCTAGCTAGGACTCTCCGGATTTTTACGTACTTTATTTGAAAACTAGGCAGAATGGGGCTTCAGCGTTTTTTTGAAAATGACTGAAGCCAGTCGGGATGTCTAAATCATGTCTTGACATAACCGTCAGCAAACATATTCAGACCATAAAGCTTTGTAGCTTTCCGGATTTGTTGCGATCGCAGCAGCAGTTTGCTTAGGGGACCTTGGGGTTAATACGGTTAGTAATCATACCTACCCTAGATCATGTCCGGAGCTCTGTACCCGTTTTCTGCCTGTTCCTCTGTTGATCATGCCTACAGGTTTATTTTCGATGACTCATATTGTTAGTTTTTCTACCATCGTTCGTACTGTCGTCGGGGCCGGGTTTGCCGTAGGTACAGTACTCAGCAGTGCAGAGATGTCCCTGGCGTCGCTGCCGGGTTTGCCGACGGGCTACGCTGTCCCAGCGGCCACATTGTTAGATGACAACTATCTGCTAGGTCCAGGTGACCTGATCACCATTGATGTATTTAATGTACCCGAGTACAGCGGTGAACAGCGGGTATTGGCTAACGGTAACGTCAACCTACCCGCTGTAGGGCAGGTTTCGGTTAACGGTTTAAGCCTGGCCCAGGCAGAGCAAGTCATCGGTGCTAGATACACTGGCGAGGTCCGCTACCCTCAAATTACGGTCAACCTATTAACCCCCCGTCAGCTACGGATTGCCCTCACAGGAGAGATTCAGACACCGGGGCAATACACCCTGGCAGTGGGTGAAGCCGGCCAGTTTCCCAGTCTGATAGAAGCCATTAAACTGGCTGGCGGCATTACCCAAGCCGCTGACTGGCAACGGGTGGAAGTCCAACGGCGCGTAGAAAACGGCGGCACCCAGCGGGTGGTGAGCAATCTTGCCGCCCTGCTCAATCGCGGCGACCTGAGCCAGGATTTTCCACTGCGGGATGGTGACTCGATTACCATCTCCCAGATTGATGAGATTGATCTAGAAACCTCCCGACAGATTGCCCTGTCTAACATTGCCACCGATGCAGAAGAGGCCATCAGTGTTGCCATTGTGGGCGAGGTATTTCGACCCGGCACCTACAACTATGCCTCGCGCTCCGCATCTAGCCAGACAATCGTAGGAGACAATGCTACCAGTAACACGGTGCAACAGCCGGGGCGTCTCACCGTTACCCGCGCTCTGCAGCTGGCCGGTGGTGTGAAACCCCTGGCAGATCTGCGCCATATAGAAGTCAAGCGCACAACTCGACGAGGCAACGATCGGACGATTTCTCTCGATTTGTGGAAGCTGGTGGAAGCGGGTGAGAGAGGACAAGATTTAATCTTGCAAGAGGGAGACACCATTGTTGTTCCCACCGATACCAACGCTAGTCCAGAACAAATTGGTATTCTCACAGCCACCAATTTATCACCCGATTCCATCGCTGTTAACATTGTGGGCGAAGTGGAAACTCCAGGGCCGGTCGCTGTAGCGGCTAACACCACCCTCAATCAGGCTGTTCTGGCTGCTGGTGGCTTTAACAATCGCGCCAAGGAAACTGTGGCATTGATCCGGCTGAACCCCGATGGAAGCGTCACCCAGCGTGCCATCGAGATTGACCTATCCCAAGGTTTAGACCCGGAAGACAATCCAATTATGCAACACAACGACATTGTGGTTGTCGATCCTAATGCTGTTTCGCGGCTCTCCGATGGTCTTAGCAGTATTTTGGGGCCATTTCTACAAATATTACCGTTTGGCAATCTTTTCTAGCCGACTCCTTACTTTTTACTTCAACCATTACCCCCCCCTAGTTTATTTTTTAATCGCCCTATGGATAATCTTGCTTCAGCCAACGGCGCTTCACCTAATGTATTAGCCACGACGCCCCAGCTGCCCCAAATGCCATGGGCCAAGGATGATGATGAGCTAGATTTAGCCCAGCTGATCACCGTTCTGCGGCGACGCTCCCTGATGATTACCGGTGTGGCTGCCGGGGTGATGGGCACGGTGATGTTTAACACCCTGCGTCAGGAGCCGGTTTACGAGGGTAATTTTGAGGTACTGGTGGAGCCGGTTAACGCCGAGGATAATCTCTCGGACTTGAGCGGATTGTTGGCCGAGGCTGCCCCCACCAAAAACTCAGGTCTGGACTATGAAACCCAGGTACAGGTGCTGCGC
>NZ_JADEXP010000208.1 GCF_015207065.1 Leptolyngbya cf. ectocarpi LEGE 11479
CTATAACCCCCTCTCCTCCCCTGGGTAATAGATTTTTGGGAGGGTTCGTCACGGCCCTACACCTCAATAAGGGGGGCAAGGTGTGTAATGGTCCGTCTGGCAGTGGTTTCAGCAGATCGCCTTGCAGTTCGTTACAAGTCTCTTTGATCGGTGAAACGGCCTCAGGCTGGGGGATTACACACCATCGATCCGGATGCCAGAGGTCTAGATTTTTGTATAGAGTTTGGGCGCTGGTCTGAGCCAGCTTGCACAATTGGGCGAGCCGGTGAGATACCGTGCCCGCGAGTTCTCCCAACTGAGCTAATCGATTGACGGCTTGCTGAATCCGTCTACGAGCATCATCACGACGCTCATCGTTGATGCTGCTTGTAACTGAACTGTCTCGCTGGGGTGGGGTACCAAGTGGCCAGTAAAACCTGGTTGCCCATCGTGACCAGGCTTTTGACTTTTTGGGTATTTGTGGTTGGTGATTGCAGTACTCCAGATAGCCTGGACGAGCGTATGCCATCTGCTCGATGTAAATGGCCAACTCATCGTCGGCTAGGCCTTCAAAGACACGGCCATAGGTTGCGATCGCACGCAGCAAAGCATTGGTTTGCCCTGGACCAGTCCAGCCCGATTCTATTTCTAGACGCAAGTCATCACGCCATTGATCAACCTTGCCGTAGCGTCGCTGTTTGCGCTTACTCTGAGCCTCACGCCCCTGAGTAATAGCCACGGACAGCGCATCAGCATCCTGCAGCTTTGCCGCACAGTCCCAAGCCCATAGAAACCGCTCTAGGTTTCCACTAGTTGGCTGCAGATTGTGGTCTATCATGCAGCTGCCAGTACCAGGCTGTAGGGGCAATCTGTGACCGTTGTACTCAGTTATCTCCCACGGTCGAGCATAGGCCTTGATATTGGGAAAGGTCTCGAGCTGCCCAGGACACACCGATAATCCTTGTGCCTCAAACGCATGTTGAAAGGCACAGGCAAGGCCAAAGGTTGATACCGGGTCTGCCAAAGGACAGTAAAGATGCCAGCCGCCAGACCAGGACGAACGGATCAATACCGTACGGACTATGCCGATGGTTTCTAAGGCTGCTTTGATGTCCTCAAGACCCTGTTCGCTGTGGTAGTCGCTCCCGGCGTCGATATCGATCAACCCATAGGTTGTATTCGTGCCAAACCTAACGCCTACAACTGTTTCCGCCGATTTCCAGCGCTGCCACAAGGACCTAGGCCTCAATGGGTAGGGGTTGGTTGACCAGTCACCACCCTGGGTTGGTCGCTCAATGGAGCGCCATCGATAGGGAAATATGGTACAAATACGTATGCCCAATAGATTTTCTGGGAGCGGATCTTCTAGGATTTTCATGGGTAAAAAACATCGAATTCATTGGAAAGCCGTCGTTTGAGCTAAAAACGACGGCTTCTTTTTGCATGTTTGTTTCAAAACTTAAGACTGTGCCGATTACCTGCAAAAGGCTAAGAAAATTTACGTAAGTGGGAGGCGCAAGTAATCCGGCCTTCTGTAGACTCTGCTCAGCTTGCCGTAAATAGACGATCGGCTCTAGAGCTATCTCTGGGAAGACTTTCAGGTGTATATCTAGAGTGATATTGAGTCGCTCAAGCTTAGAGCGCGCATAGTTATCAGTACACAAACTCATAGCGGTATAAATTTTGACATCTAGTAAAAAACATGACGGCTGTACGGCTAGGGGAATGAACTTATGCAATACGAACTATGTCTTTAGCAATAAGCAATGGGGCTCGAGCGTTCGAATAGTGCATGTGTTCGATGTTTCAGATATTTCATCTGAGGCGAAAATGGGACATGCAAAGGGCTCAGTTTGCCAACTTGCTCCCTTTGCACGTCGTTAGAGGTAGCTATATAGCCTTGGCGCTATAGCCATAGCTATATAGCTAATGTTATGCTATGCCAGATAGTGATAAAGATCAAAACTTTGTGAAACTCAGAGAACGAGCATCACTAACTCAAAGACAAGTTGCTGAGGAGCTGGGCGTAACAGTTACAACAATCAGCAGCTGGGAGACAGGAAGAAAAGAGCCCCGTCTTGACTTCCGACAGGTCGAAAAGTTGATGGAGCTTTACAGCTGCTCTATTAGTGATTTAGCCGATGCTCTTGATGAGTTGAGGAGTGCAAAGAACCCATAGTCAAAAAGCTAAACACCTAAGCTGGGTAACGGCCAGCTTAGGTGCAATGTCCAATCCAAACTCGAAAAGGACTGCCTCAATTATGCCCTATCCATAACTCAGCTCAGTGATCCAACCCCTCCCGCGAGGGTAAGCAGGCTGCACACAGCGTGGTCACAGTTTTGTATGTCATTTTTTCCGTTCATTTGACATATGCCGTGCATGCGATCGCGCACTTGTCGTGCATCGCCCGTGCACTCAGTCGCACACATAAAACCACCAATTTGCAAGGATTAGCGCAATGAAAGAACAGTTTCCGCACACTGTAGAGATGCACTCCCCGCACACTAGCCGCGCAGTCGAATGCACGGGCGCGCACTACTCAGCTAAACAATTAGCCGATGAACTCGATACCAAAGACAGCACCCTGAGAACTCGCTGGTTTCCATGGCTGTCAAAGGTCGCTCCTGAGCCACTACTCAAAACCAAAGAGGGATACACCGAGCTGGCCCGTACCTTGTTTCTGGAATTTAAAGATGTGGCCACAGCTGAGCGCCCAGCTTGGGTAACTGACGCCAAACGCCGCTATTCGCACGAGTGGGAGTCAGTCGGTGTGATCGAAGGTGAGCTAATGCCCGAATCGGTGGGGGGTGCCTTGGCCACCCTCAGTAATCAACACACCTCAGCCGAGCTTGCTATCCAACAGGATCTAAGCGATCTCGAAGCATTTATTGATGACATCAACCAGGCTGAGGCTAATTTCTCAGAGGCCGAGCTTGCCACCTTTCGCGCTGCTGGTACTAAGCGCGGCATTGCTCGATTCAAGATCGAAACTCAGACGGAGATTGACACCGTAAATCTATTGCGGAAAAAGCGCATGGAGGACTGAGCATGTTTCTTGTTCCACTGCTACTAGTGGTTGTTATCTTTCTATACCTAAGCCCGCCCAAAGGACCACTAGACTCCAACTACCAGCGCTACAGGGAATACAAAAAACGTCAAGAGAGACAACGTAGACGATGAACAAGTATCGACGCCATGCTATCGCCACAGCCGCATACTCATGGCACCCATAGCAACTATTACACAATACCCAACGGCCACACCTTGACCGTTAACTACGGGACTGGCAGCAACGCAATTAGTGACTCACTAGGAGATTCAGGAGAATAAAAATCATGGGATTGTTTGATTGGTTTAACCCGACAGAACCAGATACAACAACTTTTGAGGTTAGCAACGATGATGGGGAACAGATTGTTTTTACAGTCCCTACAAAAGGGGCCAGTGAGATCAGAACTGGGCTACGCAACGCTGGCATCCCCAAAGATACCGATGATACATATTCTCGATCTAGAACCGAGCTATCAGTCGAGGCGCGTGACCCTAATGAATTGCGTTGGTGGGGAAAGCGAGACTGTGATCCTAAAGAAGACTTAGAACCAAACGGAGATCGAGAACCCGTTGACGACGATACAGAACCTAGTTTTGATCGAGAGCAAGATTATTCTGATTACGAGGAATCAGAGCAAGATGCAGAAATGTATTGGCCATTTTGGTAATTCCCTATAATGGAATTTAGATTGAGGATTCGTTATGACCGAAATACACGTAGAAAACTGCCAAGAGCATTTGTGCATAGACCTCGAACATGATGGTGGCTATGATGCCCAATGGCGTCAGTCATCAGACTATACGGATGTGGATAAATGCATCGGCAACATAGCCTTAGTATTTAACGGATCCCAGGATATGGCTGTGGATGGTATGAAGGTTTGCTATTTGACCGTTGATGAACGCTATCCATGGAATCTGTCTCCAGGTCAAAAGAAAGCGTATGAGCTACTTCTGCCTCTGCAGCAGGGCTCTACCTACGCCATTACAACTATCAAGAAATTAGCTGATGCTATGGAGTTAGAGATAATGCATGCAGCCTACAAAAGACTTGAAAATCTTCAGAGTTTGGGAGTGATATCAGGACTTCGTCTAAATTAAGGCTATTCAGCCCAAATGTCGCATACGCATAGGTGCCATTCTTTCGTTAAAGCCTTTGCGTAGCAACCAGATTCGAATCAGATATCTCAGACATCAATGCATTCAAAAACCGTTTCGGAGGATTCTGAGACGGTTTTTTATCCTCCAAAATAGTAGAAATTTTCTACCTACAAGTTGTCTCTTGATGATTGTTCATGACTCGCTCTTTGAGCCATGAACACCTGGTTTATACCTTGAATCACAGCAATTTCTTTCTCTATTGTATCCATCCTCCGCTCTAGCTCTGTTATCAGTTGGTTAGTACTGTTCGAGAGCGCTGTATAGTCATTCTTAAGGTGCCTGATGTCCCGCTCTAGACCATAGCCACGACGGATTCTGGCAGCGCCCCACCCTATGCCCGTGGCCAACGCTGAAATAACAGTCAGAAATAATGGCAAATTGTCAACAATAAACTGCATTGTCAAAGCTCTATAGAATCGGTCATAAGAAAGCCCGGACAAGCGGGCCATCATATCTTCTCTCAAGTTAAGCCTGTCTCAAGGTTATTTCAACGCGCTAGAGTGTCCCAGGCACCTCATCCGTGTTGTCATCAGGCGGAGTAGTAGCAACAAACGAAACCGATAGATTACTGACGATCATCTTTTGACTAATAAGATCGCCATCCCACGACTTGGTCAAGTTTAGCCCCGGTACGTCCAGCCTTTGCACCCCGAGCTTAAACTCGTATCCATCCATCAAACCGCCTGCCCCATCCGGAATCTTACCCAAGTAGGTCGCCACATCAGCGGTCACCGTGCGCGTAAAGGTCACCGTTTGTTCGGTTCCATCTGAAAACGTCAGCTTTGCACTGGTCACGTACCCATCGGTACGCGTGACTTCTTCGACTCCCGTCGGTTTAGCCGCCTGCTGGTCTGCCAGCATCTGCAGAAAAACCTGAGCATCAATGATGTCACCACGGTAATCAATGACAAAACTCGTATCAATATTCAGACTATCTAGTTCTGCACCAATCAGGTTAAGCACCTCTTGGCGTTCGGCATCTTGCAGATTGGGCAAATTAGCAACCTGCTGTTGCAAAGCATAAATATCCGCGTTGTTAGAAGCAATGGCTTGAGAGTTGCCTGTAATGAGATTGCTCAGAGCAACGGCCATCTCGTTAATCGCATCACTTGACATACTGGGTAGCAGTGGGCCGAGTAAACTCATTGAATCCACCGCCGATTGATTAACAGTCGTTACCATTGTTTGATGTCCTTAGAATTGAATAAACAGTAATGAGGCATAGACTTCTGGTCCGTCAAACCCTGTGCGATAGCCCAGATTCCAAGACTTGCTCGGTCTAGTCGTTCCGTCACTCAGAGTGTCAGGATGCCATCGGTGTTGTAACTGAAAGTCTTTTGGGCTTTCGAGATTGATCACTCCTTGAACAAATGACAGGTTGGTATAGTGATTAGCCCAACAGCTCAAGCCCGGAATGTTGTAGGTCAAATCGGTTGAAACGAGCCTACACCGACTGCTCGAGGTCTCTAAGGTCGAGGAGTATCCACTAAACAGATAATTTCCCGGAGGCAGCGAAATCACCCCGTTTAGCAATGTGCCGAGCGTCCCTTGTTTGTGATTGAGGTTGCGCTTGCCCCATTGATTGGGCTGTAGCAAGCCGCCATTGTCACCGCTGTTCCGACGCTCTTCAAAAACAGCGCATTGGAGGCCATTAGCTACAGCAAAACGCGTATCTAAAACCGCTGTGAGCGTTGACCTAAAAGGCTGACCGTCACGTACTAATAGAGTCTCATCGGACCCATTCGGCTCCAGTGAGGATAACTGATTAAATTCAACCATCTAGGTAAACTCTATGGGGAGGTCATCAACCGTGAAGGCCTCATCCCCGATTAGTAAATCAAGATCGTCTTCATCGAGAGGATCGTCTGTTTTATCCAGGGATAACCAGTACTCAACCGTTACAGACCAGCCATCTACCGCGACTCGTCGCCCACCTTGTCTAAACTGGATTTCGTGTCGGCCTAGTACCGGCTCCCATGGATGCAGCGAGACAAATTCTTGTTCAACTTTTGGCCATATCCGGTCCCAACGGTCTGAATAGAGTCCGTGCTCAGCATAGAAAATCCGTAACCAGCCGTAAAACTGAACCCTGAGAACCGTTGGATTGATTGAATGGTAGGTCAGCCGCAGCTGCGGAGACGCAACGGGTATTACCTGGCTCCAGCTGCGGCCACTAACCTGTACCTGACCGGCGTACTGCCACGCCATTAACCTACAGCGCTACCGCATCATCGAGAGAGCTGGTGATCACCACTTTGCCCACGGCGGTGGCTGTCACCCTCAAGATAGGTTCTCCATTGGCTGTCGTCGGGGTCTTGCTCGCCGCTGGGTAGCTGCTGCGAGCATCATTCGTATTGTCAGCATCATACTCAGCCTGAGCTGTTCCAGAGCACGCCTCTAGAAACTTTAGAACCGACTCATTAACCGGATCATCCATCCCAACAGTCTGTCCTGTCAGCGCAGTCAGGCTCAAGGCGGCATTCCCGTTTGAGTCAGTCACGAAAACACTCGTTCCCGTATAGGCATTGATCTGTGTTGCTGTGATATCAGCCATTGTTTAAGCTCCCTATTCTTTCAAGACGTTGTTCGTATTCCCCATCCTGGATATAGCAATCCAACTGGGATTCTGTTGCTGTTCTCATGAGTCCATCAGCACCAAAGACAAGATGGCGTTGATTAGAACTCTCTCCAAACCTAAGGTCATCAACGATATCAGCCGATGGCGTATTGAGCGTTTCACTAAATAATGGATGGCCAGGAAGAATCACTCCACCCCTCGAGAGCCATCCCTTCTCAACAGACTCCTGATACGAGATCTTAATCTCGATAACACCGTCAGCTATCGTTGTTTTCATTAGGTGTCAGGAGTTCTAGGATCGTCAGTCTGAGCCTTAGCAAATACGGCCCATCCATCAGGGGCAGAATCCGCCTGTTGGTAGCCAATAAAGCCAACCGTCTGCCCCTGATCGGATTTGGCTCCAAAGAGGATGGCACCCTCGACCTTGTTTTCTTTGGTAACGATGTTGCTGGCGTTAAGGTCGGAGGCAACATAGGCTGAGACTCCCAACGCGGCGGCGTCATCAGTGCCAACTTTGTTAAACTGCTCCAGCTTCATGTCCCAAACCTTAATGAGGTTGGGGGCAATTTCAGCCTTCACCCGAACGCTACGACGACTACGGCCTAACTTAGGTCGTCTCACAGCTCCTTTGACCAGCTTCCAATCCGCCGCTTCCGCGTCATTAATTTTCTGCCAGTCAACAAATGAGGTGTTTGTCTCTCCGGAGGCTTTCGTTTTACTCATGCGTCCCGGCTTAGGAGCCGAGGCTCCATAGATAACAATGCCTGCCACATCAGATACTTTTTGGTGACCTAACACAGACTGGTCACCCTCGTCCATATTGGTCGCAAACCCATAATTGATTGCACTCCCGTTAAAGGGCGTCACCGCCACTTTAGTCCGAGTGCCATAGATAGAGCCCATGTGACCCTCCTTTGCGTTTCGATTGCAAACTTAGCAAGCAGAAAAATGCTAGAACTCAGTGATTTCAACGGTTTTAGCGGGATTACTGGAGTTACAACCCTTAAGGGTTGCGCTTAGCACATATAATTCTCAGCCATGGTCTTGATTGCCTACGCCCGTATGAGTACTCGCAGCCGTCGAGCGATGACCCGCGCCACTACTCGCTATGGCAGACCTTACCAGTACAGGCCACGGATCACCCTGGTGAGACGGCTAGCTACTGAACTCAATATGAGCCTTGAGGATGTTCTAGACCAGATTCAAAAAGAACGACACTATTTGTTATCTAGGCAAACCTGAGCAGCTCGGCGATATCTTGCTCAAAGTCTTCGGGTGGGATAGATCGCCATAACTCAAACCGAGCTTGGTGATCTACAAATGCCCCATCAACTGATACCCGCCCCTGATCGGCTGCGAGCACCCGCTGACGGTTGATGATGGTCACATGACCGGGATAGACCCGTGTAGCATCTTTCTGTAGCCTGGGATGAACGATGCGTTGATCTGCCTTACGTTCTTCTGTAACGGTTACGGTCTGAATATCTGAGTTGCTAAGGGTCATCACAGCTCTCACACGGTCTTCGGCCTCGTCGGGCGTTGCCCCAAAGACAGACACATACTGCTTGCGTCCCACCCTAGCCGTGGCCCGATACCGCCCCCACAGATAGCCGTTCGGTCCCCCTAGAACGTTTCTTAGCCGCTGCCAGGTCAGAGCTGATCGCTTTACATCGGGCACGGTGATAGTAACCCGTGTCAGGCGCTCTCGACGACTCACAAATGGGGGAGACGCCACGCTGTATAGCTGAAACTTGAGCCGTAGACTCAGATCTTTTTCTCTGACATAGTCATCGACTGGCATGCCGACCACCTGGCCGATATCCCGATTTGCGATCAGTTGGTGAGCCATTAAGGCCTGAGGTAGCGCTGCCTTAATATGACTCTCAGGACCGGCAATAATAATTTTCTCTCGGTCATTGCTCCGATCCGGCTGTACTTCCAATACGCGATCGGCCTCGGCCTGGCCCATCTTCTGCTGAGCAAACCAGCCGTCTAAGCTGTAAGCCACCACATACCCAGCTTCAATACAGCTATCAAACACTTCGTCGATCATTTCCTCGGTGAAGTTACGCCAAAACTGGCTGGGAATTTTTTCTACTTGCTCATCAATCGCCCCATAGATGGTGAAGGGTTGGGCATTCTGCTCTCCCCATTTGGCTTTAATTTGCTGCGCTCGGTCCTCGCCCACAATCAGGTTGAGCATCGGGTTATTGTCCTGCTTGAGCCATCGACGGGTGTTTTTGTAGACCTCATAAGCCCCCTGTTGGACCAAGTTGCGAGCCCCCAACCGGATGGCCGCAGACGCTTGACCAATAAACTCATCGATAAACTCTTCCCCAACTTCCTGAGCGACATACATGGCCATTCGCTCATCGATGGCAAACAGTGACGTAGCTGGCAGTACACCACAGGCCAGATAGCCGATGGTGCTACCAACCACACTGCCGAGTACTGAGCCGTAGGCGTTCCACTGCCCCTTGATTTGCTGGTCTAGCTGGTCGTCTGGTCGGTTCCAGTCAAATGTAAACACCTGCAAGGTTGACTGAAAAAACAGGTTCCACAGGCTGCTAAAGCTCCAAATCATGCTAGGAATTGCCTGCAGTGCAGCTCCCAAGGCAAATCCCTTGAGATGGTTCACCAGCGACATGGAGCCCGCAGCACTTCCTACAGCGCTAAGAGCGCCATTACCCTTGAATAGACCTGATGAAAACTGCCGAGTGCGCTTGTTGACTCGGCTAAACAAGTTAGATGAGTTAACCGATAGACCCATGATTACGGTGCTTGATTGGTGTCGGTGTTGGTGCGATCGCTAATCCGTGGCCCGCTGCTGGCATCCCGCCCATAAGGTTGCGATAGCCCAAATCCTTGCTCTACCTGCTGCAAATACTCTTCAAAATCAGTGCCCTTAGCATTAACCGCCTTAGCCTGGTCCAACCGTTCCCGTAGTGCGGTTTCAATATCCTCTGTCCCTGTGTTACGGAAAAACACAGCCCGAATAATAGCAGCGCTGGCACATAGCTCCCGCAGGCAGCTTTGCAGATCCATGTTGTCGGCATTCTCGACCGCTTCCATAGGAATTTTGCCAGGGTTGAGCAGCTGCATAATGTTCTCGACTCCTGGCGTATAGGTATTAGGCACCTGTCGGCTAGTCTGTTTGAGGTTGTAGCCCAGATACTCGGCATTAGCTTGGGCATATTGCCGCGCGAGCATTGACTGTTGTTTGATGCCCGTTGTCTCTGTTAGGGTCTTAAAAATTCCCTGTTGACTAATCCCCTGACCGATGGCCATGGCCATCAACAGCCCTTGAATCTCCGCTAGGGAGTCGCTAACCGTTAAGTTTTCGATGTTAGCGCCAGTGTCAGCATTTTGGATCGTGTTAGGCCAGCCGCCAATAGTTGAATCCAAGTTATCGCGTTGCCAAACATGAGCCTCAGCCAGATTATTGATTGTTTTCTTAGCTCCTGATGCCTTTCCATTTAAGTTCACAGGGGCAGAAATAGGAAAGGCACCTACACCGACAACAGAAGAGACAGACTGAAGCATGTTCATAATTTGAGCCAATAGCCCAACCTGAGCCACACTGCCCGCATTGCCAGTTAACAAACTTTCGACACCATTCAAAATCCCCTTATTGCAGCCACAATTGTTATTTTTCTTTGTTCTGTTGGGAGAGGGCGGACTGGCTTTACCACCACCTGCACTTGGGTTTGCTTTTGGTGCAGCGTTAGGCTTTCCTGCTGGTCTGGTTTGCCCGCCAGGAGCAAAGCCCGGCGTTTTAGCGGGCTGCGTCTTTTTCTCTGGCCCTGGTCCTGGTGTGTTGGTTGGAGCCGTCCCCGGCAAACCTGGCAGCGCCGGTATCAGCGGAATAGGCGGAAGCAAGGGGAATGTTGGAGGCTCAGGAGAGGGAGCCGTGAGGGGTGATGAGGGTGCGATCGCGGCTGGGTTAGTAATGCCTCCCTGTGGACTAACTGGAATAGGGGTACCAGCTGGGTTACCGTCCGTGTCTGGTTGGCCATCAGCTCGAGTGATGTCGATATTAATCACCTCCCAGTCTTCGTGATGAGATGCCGAGATACCCCCCCTAGTTTTTCCATTATTCATCCGAAAGCCTAAGCTCTGATCTTTGTAGTAGATGTAGTTACCCCTGCCATCTCTTCCCCAGAAAGTCGCCCTAATACCAGAAACATCAGAGGCTACATTCTCCTGATAGAGAATCTTTGGACCAATCTCACTGATAGGACCATAAACCATTCTGGCCGACCTACCATAAACGGTTTTGCCAAGGCTAGGAAGGGCGGGAACTCTTGCTTCAACAACTAACTTGTAGTAGACCCGATAACCCTGACCACCTGTGAAGTTAGCAGGCCCCGCAGTCATATAATCATCGCTCGGCCCAACTCGATTTGGAAACAATGATTGACCCAAGGCTTGCCCCAGAGTAGCCCCGATAGTGCCACCTACCCAACTACCGATTGCCGTGCCAACAGGTCCCGCCAAACTGCCAATTGCACCACCCGCAATCGAACCAGCGGTAGCACCAACACCGGCACCAATGGCCCCAGCTGCCTCATTGCCAGTAATCTGACC
>NZ_JADEXP010000209.1 GCF_015207065.1 Leptolyngbya cf. ectocarpi LEGE 11479
TCTCTCAGCTACGTTTCCAGAATCCTTCAGGCAACGAATTCTCCTTCGGAACTATGTCTCCTTCTGTTAATTCCCCCGAAACGGCAGTTATTGAACCCTGGGCTGAGGTGGACCCAACACCCAAATCCCAGGGCAATAATTCTCAAGACAGTCAGTTTAGCGAAGAACCGAGTGCTCCCAATTGGGAGCGCGCAGAGGGTGGTGAGCCGGACGATGAGTTAACTGTTGAACCAAACGCCGATGCAAACACTGAACTTAGTGTTGAAAAGACATCAGCCTATAAGAAAACCCTAGCTGATGATGCTGTGGGAGCCTTTTTTAAGGAAATGGCTCGCTATCCACTGCTGAAAGCGGATGAAGAAATTGAGTTAGCCCGCCAAGTTAAGTTTTTAGCCGATGTAGAAAAGTTGTCTAAGGACTTAGGTGAGCAGCTAAAGCGCTCACCCAGCCGGTTGGAAATGGCCACCGCCTTAGACTGCAGCGAAGCTGAATTTACCCATCGTTTGAAGTATGCCCGCAGTGCAAAGCGGAAGATGATCCGCTCCAATCTGCGACTGGTAGTCTCCATTGCCAAGCGTTATCTCAACCGAGGTGTGCCGTTTTTAGATTTGATCCAAGAAGGTGCCCTGGGTCTTAACCGAGCTGCCGAAAAGTTTGATCCTGACAAGGGCTATAAGTTTTCCACCTATGCCTACTGGTGGATCCGTCAGGGCATTACCCGCACCATTGCCAACGATGCCCGCACCATCCGGCTGCCGATTCACATCGTCGAAAAGCTTAACAAGCTGAAAAAGACTCAGCGAGAACTCCGTAAGCAGCTCAACCGAACTCCAACGGAAGCAGAATTGGCTGCAGAGTTAGACCTCACCCCTGAGCAGCTGAGGAGTCTGCAGCAGGTACGTCGTAAATCCCTGTCCCTAAACCATCGGGTGGGTAAAGGGGAAGATACCGAGCTGATGGAACTGCTAGAAGATGGCAGCACCCTGTCGCCTGAGTCTCGGATGAATGAGTCCATGATGCGGCAGGAAATCTCCGATGTTCTAACCGAGGTTCTAACTGAGCGTGAAAAGGATATTATTTCGCTGCGCTACGGTTTGACCACGGGGGAACCCCATACCTTGGAAGAAGTGGGCGGTATTTTTAACCTGTCACGGGAGCGTGTCCGTCAAATTCAGACCAAGGCCATGCGTAAGTTACGCCGTCCCCAGGTGGCCTCCCGCCTAAAAAACTGGCTGCGGTAACGCCAAAATACTGGGTATCTAAAAATACTGCCTTTTCTAGAGGCTCTGGATAAACTGCTACAGCCTTCTGGTGCGTTGTCTGCACCAGAAGGCTGTCCATTTAGTGACTGGGCTAGGATCCGCAGAGAATAGGTGTACATCGCTACAGAGCGTGCTGTAGCGCTAGGGACACAATTTTTTTTATATTTTTCTTATGATATGACTGAACACTACAGGTGTAAGGGATGCTATGGACTATAAGCAGGAACGAATCACAACGATTCATGATTTTGGTTGCGATTTATCGCGATTAGAAGAACGGTCATGTGAATTGACCCGCGATACTCCGACCGCTGTTTTGATTCCATCCCTCTATGACGAGCTGGAACGACCTGCTCTGGCTCGTATTCGCGACCATCTCAAAGACTGTGCTTTTGTAAACACAGTTGTTGTCAGTCTCTATGCGGACACAGCGGAGCAGTATGCTAAGGCCGTTGAATTTTTCCGCCCGTTACCTCAAGCGACCCACATTATTTGGGAAAACGGCCCACGGGTGGTTGCCCTGCTCAAAGAGTTGCAGGAGCAGGGTCTCGATATTCTGATACATCGGGGTAAAGGTCGAGCTGTCTGGCTGGGTTTGGGACTGGCCACTCTCCATGCCGGTGCGATCGCACTGCACGATGCCGACATTATTACCTATGACCGTTCCTATCCCCTCAAGTTGCTCTTTCCCATCCTAGAGCCTGAGTTTGGTATCGCCTTTACCAAGGCTTACTATGCCCGCATCAGCAACGAACCTCGTAAGATGAACGGCCGGGTGACTCGACTGTTTGTCACCCCCTTGCTCGAGTCGCTGATGGCGGTTTGGGGCCATACGGACTATTTGTGCTATTTATCGGCCTACCGCTATCCCCTATCGGGCGAGTTTGCCCTCACCAGCGATCTGGCCTTAACCACTCGCATTCCTGCCAACTGGGGGTTAGAGGTGGGTCTGCTGGCCGAGGTTTATCGTAATGTGGCCCTCAAGCGCATTGCCCAGGTGGATCTAGGCACCTTTGATCATAAGCATCAGTCCGTGGGAAAGGCTCCCGGTCAGGGACTGCAAAAGATGTGTCGAGACATTTTGCAGTCCCTGCTGCGCACCCTGACAGAAACTGAGCAGGTGGTAATTGGCAAAGACGAGTTGCGATCGCTACGCATCAAGTTTCGTCGTGAGGCCCAGGACTTAGCGCGGCAGTACTTTGTCGATGCCCGCTTCAATGGTCTGCAGTATGATCGTCACAAAGAAGAAAACACCCTCGAAAAGTTTGAGGAAGTGATTGTCAATGCTGGCGAACAGTATCTAGAGGATCCCACCGGGACAGAAATTCCTGACTGGACCCGTGCCCTAGCCGTTATGCCCGACCTGCGCCAGCGTCTGGGAGAGGCCGTTAACGCTGACATGCGAGCGGTATTTCCCCAGCAGGTTCCTCCTTTTGTAGAGATGACTTTCAAACAGCGGCCATACAGCGCCACCCATCATTAAGGGTTTGTTTGAATCTTTAAACCTTTGTAGGGGGCGTTCTATAGAACGCCCCCTACAAAGGTTTAAAGCGCAACGCGATTACTCGTACTACGGAATGTCACATTTACCCCTTCACTGGTTTGCTCTAGCACCAGCAGCGGTGTTGGCTTTGCCTTTTGATCCCAATGCATCGTCGCCAAACGACCTAACAGTGTGGGTTGCCAAAACTTTTCATCCCGCTCTGGACTCAAGAAATTCTCAATGCAGTCAATAATCTCTTGGACCGTGATGGACGTAGCCTGCGTAGGCAGCTTGACCAACTTAATTTGAATCCGGAACAACACTCGCTTTTTCTTTTGATCATCCTGGATGGTCTGGTATTCCACATCAAAGATTTGATCGACGGCCCGGGGTTTGGATGAGGCAATCCCTACCACCCCCTGCTGAGCCTGCTGCGGTCGCAGTGCCAGGGTAATCCGCTGCTTCACCTTAACTTTTAGCTGATTGACCACGGAGGCATGGAAATGCTTTTCTTCCATGCGCATTCTGAGATAATCCAGATTAAAGTCACGCGAATGTACAAGATCTGGGTTTTTTTCCATCTTACTGATGGTCGTCAGCGCCAGCTTCACCCGCTTTTGCAGCTCTTTATTTTTATAAGCCTCAAATTTGAGCTTCTTGCGTACCTGTGCAAACTGGAGCTGAGAAACAACGCCCAGGATCAGTAAAAGCACAGCCAAGCCAATCGAAGTATACAGCCATGGATTTTTAGGCTGAACAACAGGACTCGGAGCCTGAGCTACCAAGGGATTGAGCTCAATAACGGGATGAGACATAGCTAAGGAATAGTGCTATCCGATTACATTTAGCATGCCCTGGGCGGTCGTTTCCGGACTAAGAGGATATATCTAAACCCATGTGAAACCTCTGTGAAATTTCGATGGCCTTAGGTGCCTTTAGTGACGCCACCGTGCGCGATATCCCCGAGCATCTAGGTGACTCAGACGTGCAAAGCGACGATAGCGCCCTAAACCACCGGGCCACCAGGGGTCTAGTGCCCAGTAAATTTGATCTCCAGAGAGCCCATCGACATAGAAATCAATGGCATCTCCAACGATGTGACGACTGTTGGAAGCTCCGCCCACCTGGCGATTGATATCCGCCGGACGATACCAGCTCGTGATATGAAAGGGACGACCCAAACGATCGCGAGCCTGCTGAGCTAGTTTGGCAATGCGTACCATAGCATCTACGGTTGCCTGATTAGGTGGCATGCGGGTACCACCCCGGGTAGCTTCAGCCCAAGTAAAGTTGCCATTGGGAAGAATAGAGGTCCCCAAGTCAATATTGTAAGGAGTCCAGCGGGCAGGACGGGGTGGCAGCGGTGGCGGTTTCGGGACTGGCGGTGCTTCAACTGAATCGCGGTTAGCCCGGGTCATACGCCGCACATCTTCAAAGAGAGACTGAATGGCATCTATCCGCCGCTCCAGCTTACGCCAGATTTGCACACAGCGAATCAGGGCTTCGCGCTGTTCTTCTGTTTCTTTGTAAGCCTGCGGTATGTCTTCTATAAACGCTAGCAAGGACTGATCGACTCGTTGGGCGGCCTCAGCCAGGGCGGTTGGGTTATCCTTATTAGCTGATAAAAACTGGGGGGTGGCCCCTAGCTCACTGAGGGCCGTTGGGCGTGAATCTAACCCCTTCCACATGCGGTAAGTTTCTGTGAGCGCAAAACGGGAATACCCATCCCGCTTATATGCATCAGGCACTCGCTGGACAAAGGCAATTAAGGCCGGGTCTACAATTTGTAGGTTAGTTTCTGCTGCCCGTGGATCGCTGGTGCGCAGCCACTCGATGGTTTCTTCCCGCGAGTCTAGCTGTTTCCAAAGCTGGCTCAGGCGCAGCAGAGCCTCACGCTGGTGGGGATAGCCAGAGTAAAAGCGAGAAACCTGGCGGATAAAGTCGGTCAGGACTTTATCTAGGGCCGGTTCATCGACGACATCATTGGCAATCGGCACATTCATCGCCTCGATGGTGCTCTGGTGAGAATCCAGTTTGCGCCAGATGCGGGCGGCTTCTAGCAAGGATTCTCGTTGAAAGTCAAGCCGACCATAGTTGGGGGCAATGCGTTCGGAAAAGGCTATCAGTTCATCATCCAGCTCTGCTAGATTATGGGGCAGCTGCTGGGCACCGTAGTCGTAACTAATATCTTCGACATAGGCCGCTAGCAGCTGTTCTGCATTACAGCTTTCTAACCGGGCGGAGGCCTCTTCAGAACCTGATGGCATGTAGCCTTCGGCAATCCGTTCAATAAAGCGATCGCTATAGCGTCCCTTGGCAGCATCCCATAGATCATTGCCGCCCCAGCCATCAGCGGTGAGCTTGCTGGTCAGGCCCCGCAGTGTATTGGCGGCATACTGCACCTGCTCGGGAAACGTATTCACCTGATCGACAGGAATCTTATTGGCGGCGGCCACCCCTAGTCCGGTTTCTCCATCCATTAACCGGGGGGCTTGATGTACGGCGTAGAGGCCTGCCAGAATCGGTTTGTGGATACCGGCTCGTTCAGCCTCAAGAAGATAGTAGTAGTTGCGCTGATCGGGTACGAGTTCTGCCATGGTTAGCTGAGCTAAAACGTTCTATCTTGACAACGGTGAAGGGCTGATTGTAGGACGCGCTGGCCCATTCCATTAGCAATTTGCACAAAACAAAATGTATTCAGCGTCGTCAAGAACTGGCCTCTAACGTATATCAGTTTCTTGATAACCTTTGAATTCCTTAATCAAAATAATGAAGCAGGGAAAGTATACCAGCGATGACAGCACAACGGTTACAGGCACTGACAACTGAGGTGGGTCGCCAAGCATTGGCTCAGATTCGCCTGGTGGCAACGGATATGGACGGTACCCTGACCCAGGGTGAGGCGTTTACACCGGCTCTAATGGCGACGTTAGAACGGCTCAACGCGTCGGGGATGCCAGTGTTGATTACAACGGGACGCTCAGCGGGCTGGGTGCATGGTGTACTGCATTATTTGCCAGTGGTGCTTGCGATCGCAGAAAACGGCGGTCTTTACTTCACCAAAGAAAACCGATATCCCACCTTTCTCCAGTCCATTGCCAATAACCACAGACAGTTGCTATTGCAACAGTTTGAACGCCTACGCCAGAAGTACCCCCAGCTCAAAGAGTCCAGCGATAACCTCTTTCGCCTGACCGACTGGACCTTTGACGTTACCGGCTTAAGCCTAGACGACCTGCAATGGATGACCGACAGCTGCCACAAAAACGGCTGGGGCTTTACCTACAGCACCGTGCAGTGTCACATCAAACCCCTACCCCAGGACAAAGCCAGCGGTCTCGCCCAGGTCGTTGCCCAGCAGTTTTGCGAGCTGTCCCATGAGCAGGTTCTTACCGTTGGCGACAGCCCTAATGACGAAAGCATGTTTGACCCTGGCCAGTTCCCCAACTCAGTCGGTGTTGCCAACGTGCGGCATTATCTAGACGCGCTGGCGCACCATCCTGCCTTTGTCACCCAGGCAGAAGAGGGCAAAGGCTTTAGCGAGCTAGCAGACCGGCTGCTCAATAGATAATCAAGAACGTTACAAAACGATTACCGTTCTTGATCCATAAGGCGATTCAGCGGAGAAATCAGCTGTGGCAATTCCTGTTGAATACCGTCCCAGATGATTTCTAATTGCACCTGAAAAATTCATGCGCAATTACATTACGAATGTCGTTCATCAGCTGCCATGGTATCTCTGGTGCTTTTTTTTGAATGTCTTCTGGTACAGCACGTGCAGCCTCACCGATGACAACGTACTTGTAAAGGATTGAATCAACGAGGGTCTCATCAGCAATAAATTGATCGTAGCTTAGCCCAGCTGTTCTGCTTAGGATGCTTTCAATTGCGTACAAAATATCTTGAACTCGTCGTTTCCAAGTTCTAGAAGACATGTACTAGGTCCTCTAGCGCAGGCTGACGAAGGTGCTCCTTTAGCGCTGCTTGAGTACCCATATCAACAGGGTGCTTAAGTAAGTTTTCTAGAAACAGCCGGATCTGACTGAAACCAAACAAACCAATAGGTTTTGAAAATTCAACTAAGCAATCAACATCACTAGTCGGTGTCGCTTCATCCCGTGCGACAGAACCGAAGATTTGCAAAGACAGCACTCCTAGCTCGTGGAGTTCAGCCTCATGAGCCCTCAATCGCCTCAAAACCTCTTCTCTTTGGGGAGCGGCTAGAACCTCCATCAAGTATCTATTCACCAGGCAACGTCTTTCATATTTTAACGGCCCTTTCCCATTGGTCCCTGTCATTAGACAATAGAGCCTACTTTGACGCTCATAGCTATGACAGATACTTTGCGGGTGCGGCGCTGGACAATTTCTAGAGTGCTGATGTGGGTGGGGATTGCCATTACGCTGCTGTTTGTACTGGTTGCCCTTTTTGCCCCACTGATGCAGAGCTGGGGCTGGATCCAAGACCCGCTGGTCACCCTGAAAAATCCGGTCCATGTGCCGCCGTCGGGCCAGTATTGGTTTGGCACCAGTCGTCAGGGCTATGATGTCTTCTCGCGGACGCTGTTTGGGGCAAGGGCGGCCTGGCAGGTGGTGCTGCTGGCGACTGCCATGAGTGTGGTGGTGGGGGTACCGCTAGGGATGGTCAGCGGTTATCTGGGCGGCAAGCTGGACCGGGGGCTGCTGTTCTTTATGGACACGATCTATACGCTGCCGGTTTTGCTGCTGGCGGTGACGTTGGCCTTTATCCTTGGCAAGGGCGTAGTCAATGCGGCAGCAGCCCTAAGCATTGCCTATGTGCCCCAGTACTACCGGGTGGTGCGGAACCATACGGTCAGCCTCAAAACAGAATTATTTGTAGAAGCGGCCCAGGCCATGGGTGCGTCTACGTGGGCGGTACTGTCCCGCTATTTGTTTCTGAATGTGGTGCAGAGTGTGCCGGTGCTATTTACGTTAAATACGGCGGATGCGGTACTGATTTTGGGCGGTTTGGGATTCTTGGGGTTGGGGCTGCCGGATGAGGTGCCCGAGTGGGGCAGCTCGCTGCGCCAGGCACTGGACGCGCTACCAACGGGTATTTGGTGGACGGCGCTTTTCCCTGGATTGGCTATTACCGGCATGGTGACCGGGTTATCCCTGATCGGCGAAGGTTTAAATGATCTGGTGAATCCCCTGGTACGCAAGGAAAATTGAGGATTTGCATGGTTTTCCCAGTCCGACTATGTGACACTCATCACGTCAAAAGCTCAGCCTCACTTAACCAGCTTTTATGAATTGCTCAGGGTGCCATCACATGGCTATTAGGCGACCGATAGATAGTTAAATCAATCGCTTATGCAATCTCGATTGGAGACTATCACCATGAAAAAAGCAATCACCGCACTTTTTATTACAGGATTAACGGCTGGCACATTGGGTTCGGTTTTGGCCGCTCCCAGCTCAGCTCAGCTTTTGGAAAGTATTGGCATTGGCGCTGGGGCTGGCATCATCACAGGTACCGTGGTGGGTGACGATGCGGGTCTAGATGATGTGATTAATGGCGGTGCAGCTGGCGCGGCTGTTGAGGTCATTGGTGGCGATGATTCTAGCCTGGCCGAAGATGCGGCCATTGGCGCGGCAGCTGGCGCGGCAGTCGGTACGATTACCAATGATGATTCGTTAATTGAGAATGCCGTTCAGGGGGGGGCTGTGGGGGCACTGATCAATATTTTTGGGAATTAGACATCGAAAATTAAGAAGATTCAAGCCGTTTGCGCCATTCTTCGTCGATTTTGTCGCGGTTGGCGATCTCTTGGTCAATCAGGTCAGTCTCGGTGGTGTAGGCCAGGTTATCTTTGCCGACGATGGTTTCGATGGCAAACTGTTTGGTGTAGTCGAGTTTGCGCTGAATGGTCTTGCCAACGAGGTTTTGACGCTGAGTATTGCGAGCTTCGATTTTCTGATTTTGTCCCTGCATCCAGAAGTAGCGGATAGCGGGAATGCCGAGAAAGGCAATGCCATAGGCTAGAAATAGGTCACAGAGGGAGTAGATCAGACCGATAAAGCCTGTGGTCCAGCCAGCGGCGATAAAACCCAGGTATATGGAGCCAACCACCAGCAATGTACCCAGGCCAATGGCAATGGTGACCTGGTCGGAGCTGGCGCTGGTAAAGCGACGTTTGGTTTCTTTAAGGAATGCGGGCACCGACTGGGGTTTGTGATTCTTGGCGGTGACCTGTAGCTCGGGGAAGTAATAGACGAGATCGCCCTGGGGGCTGACTTTGGGACGACCGTTAAAGCGGCTAAGGGCCGGGATGACGTAGTCTTCAAGGTCGTCGTTGAGGTTGGCGTTGTCTAGATACGGAGCCAGCTGCTCGGCGGTGACGGCACCTCGGTTGTTACGAATGACGGTTGCGATCGCACTCCACCGTCTTTCATCCAAATCCTTATTGGGATCGCCATCACCAAATAAAAACGAATAGATCCCCTCTAAAAAGTTGAGTTTGCCGCTGTCCTGGCGAGAGCGCCCTCGCGGCGAGTGGCTCTGACGACCATACTGCCGTTGGGGACCATAGCTAAACCAGTAAAACCAATCCCGACCAATCCACAACCAGGGATTAAACCCCATCCCACCCCTATAGCCGCCACGATTGTCCTCATCCTGCTGGGACTGCATGCCGATCTGGATCGCAATAATCGCCGCAAACACTAGCACCACCGCCAGGATTAGCATGATGCCAAAGGAAATCCGAATCAGATAAAACAGGACCGCCCAAATTTTTTGCCAGGTTTCCTGCCAGCGTAGCTGCCAGTATCGATTGCGCAGCGTAGCCCGAAACTGCCGGGGAAACTCATAGGCAATATCCCCTGTATCAGCTACCTGCATATGGGCCTGGGTGGCGGAAGCCAGGGCCAGCACCCCGGCCTCCGCCTGACTAATATTTAATCCAGTTTTAGCGGCCACATCACCCGCAGTCACCCGATATTCCAGGGTTTCGACCGCTTTCATGACGTCCTGATTTAGCTCCATGGGTTCCTTGCAGTGGCTTTCTTGTAGCGATGCCCTTAGTATAGAAAGCCCCGTCAGATATTTGCCATGACGGTACAGGTGCGGGTTTCCATTCACATAAAAAAGCTGGACTGAAAGCATCAATCCAGCATCGATTTAAAATCGATTTAATGTCCTATGTTCTAATTTTCAGACAGCAATCCTTGTGATTACTTATTCCCCGTGATTTGATCCTTCACAGTCCCTAGGCTACTCAGCAACTCGCTGCGGTTGCTGGCTTTGAGCAGATAGCGATAGATAAACCAACCGGTGTAGATCAGACCAATTAGCTCCATCGTGGGAGCTAGCACTGGAATATCATTAATCGCCGCCAAGATAGCAAACATCATCTTGATCGCAATTAGGCCGCCGAACACAAGACCAATCACCGTCAGTGGTCGTTTGTACTCATTAAAGATCTCGACCACATACTGTGGGGCGTCCCCTAGTACGCTGGCAACTTTAGCCAGAATTTCTTTAGCCTGTTCAGCAGTATCGGCTGCACTTTGAGCTGTTACGTTCTCTTCAGGGGGATTGATATCGGTGCTCATCTTTCAATATGGAGTATTAACAACCTGGGAGCGGATTTACCTCACTTATGTGCCATGCGGCTAGTGAATCAGCTTAGTTATCAGCTTCTGAAGCTAAACCAGAGCTAGTCCCAATGCAAGCTGCCAAGCGCGCATAACATGCCAGGCCTAGCTGTGTGCAAACCAATGCACTTTAAACAGTTTATTCTGACTTCATAGAAAAATAATATCCTGCTTCGACATATAGTCAATTCCAATCATTGCTCACCGAGCATGGCCAAACCAGTAAACAATCCCCTGACACCGTTGGCTGAGCACTGCTGAGCGCTAATCACTGATAAGGAACACTTTCCCAAACATTTCAATTTGAGACTGCTTGGCCATGGAACTCAAAGCGATGACTAAAATAGGGCTTATTGCATTCTACTTAAGGGCCTATCGAAACCATCTACGGCGAGCTAAAAGGTCTCAAACCTAGTCAGCTCAAGCAACTACGTCGTCTTTACCATCAGCGCATTCCCGGTAGTCAGATTACTAACCGCGAATTTGCCCAGCGTCTGGCGGCCATCAGTACTGATATCAACCAGCCAGTGTGTGCCTACATCGATCGGCGCGGTCACGTCATTCGGATCGGAGTGGGCTCCCCCAGGCAAACCCAGATTCCGGCCATGGAGCTACCCCGATACGGGGCCGAGCGTTTGAGCGGAATTCGCTGCATCGCCACCCAGCTCAAACAGGAAGAACCTGGCAGCGCCACCCTGACAGCCATGGCACTCCAACGTCTGGATGCATTGGTGCTGCTGACACTAACCGGCAGTGGTTTTCAGCGTAAGGGCGGCGGCGCTACCGGCTATATCCGCGAAGCTTACCTGGCCCATTTGGTCCCGGACGAGACCCAGCGCTGGTCGGTCTCAGACCCAATGGATTTGGAAAGCCTGAGTCTGGAAGACTTTGCCGCCCTAACCGAAGGTCTAGAGG
>NZ_JADEXP010000210.1 GCF_015207065.1 Leptolyngbya cf. ectocarpi LEGE 11479
CGTCTCTCTGGGCCTTTATGTGGGTGAAATAACTTACCCTTTTTACTCTGAATAGCCCTAAGACCTGCAATATTCAGATACATTAGAGTTCGGTATGCAATTTGCTCGGTAAGCGCGCATGGATTTCGGTATTGGATTTCTGACGAACAATATAATGCTGCCAATCCTAGATTTTTTCTATGGGATTGTGCCTAGCTATGGTCTGGCCATTGTGGCCTTGACTCTGCTTATTCGCTTTGCGCTCTATCCGCTGAATGCGGGATCGATTCGCAACATGCGGCGCATGAAGATTACCCAGCCTCTCATGCAGAAGAAGGTCAAGGAAATCCAAGAACGCTATAAAGATGACCCGGCCAAACTTCAAGAAGAGATGGGCGGTGTTTACAAGGAGTTTGGTAATCCACTGGCGGGTTGTTTTCCAGTGGTTTTGCAAATGCCGATTCTGTTTGCATTATTTGCAACGCTGCGTGGATCGCCGTTTGCCGACATTACCTATCCGGTCAATCTGCAAATCGTTCCCCAAGACGCCATTGAGCAAGTTCAGCCCCAAGCATTTTCTGCTAAGACATCCAATCTGTATATTGCGGACGGTGAGCATTTTCCGGTATCTGCGGTTCTGCCTGCCGGTAATCGAATTGGTGTAGGGGATACTGCCGCTATTCGATTACAGACGCCTGACGGTGAGTCTGTGCAGCAGCTGGCCAAGGAATTCGCCGAGGATCCATCTGTATTTGTCCCCCAGTGGGAAGTAACCAAGGGTCAAGAATTCATTACAGTCGATGCCAATGGCCAAATTACCGCGCTGGCCCCTGGCGATGTGACGGTGCAGGCTAAGTTGAAAGGCCTGGCGGCAAATAAAGGCTTTTTGTTTATTAAAGAGCTGGGCCGCATTGGGGCCATGGGTGATGAGGGTGAGATTCACTGGGATATCCTGGGAATGGTGCTGTTCTTTGGGATCAGCCTGTATGTGAATCAGCTACTCTCAGGCCAGTCTTCCAGCGATAATCCTCAGCAAGAGACGATTACAAAGCTCACCCCTATTTTGTTCTCAGGGATGTTCTTGTTTTTCCCTTTGCCTGCGGGGGTGCTGCTGTACATGGTACTGGCTAATGTTTTCCAGACAGCACAGTCATTTATCTTGTCCAAGGAGCCCTTACCGGAAAATATTCAAGCTCTGGTAGATGCCCAGGAAGCAAAAACTGCCAGCACTGACCGCGGCCCCCTAGCCTTTGAGCCGGGTTCTAGAAAAACTGCTGAGAAAAGTAGCGATCGCACAAAGTCAGCGCCTAAGGGGTCTACTAAGTCTAGGGCTGCTAAAAGCAGTGGTAAGGCTAGTTCTAATCGTTCTAAAGGTAATAAGAAATCTGGCGGCGGCTCTAAAAAAAAGGTCTCTAAACGTTAGGGTTCGGTAGACTTGTCGTTGGCATGAAAGACGCTGAGCAGGTGTGAGTAACTTATGGGTGAGCAGCAAGACAAAAGCGGGATTCTTTGGCTATCGCAGTTATTAGGCCATCAAGGTATTAAAACTGATGTGACGGGTGAGCACATTGATGATGAGCTAGGCGATAGCAGTTTTTGGCTGACCATTGATGACTCCTCTTTGACACAGGCTCAAATTGACGGGTTGCTGGGTGACCGGGGGCGTGTTTTAGATGCAATTCAGTATTTAGCCAATACCGTTCTCAACATTGGTCAAGACCCGGCGGAACAGCAGTCCTATACCATTGAGTTGCAAGGCTATCGGCAACAGCGCCGGGATGAACTTAAGGCGATTGCGGCTAAAGCAGCAGAAGCGGCGTTAGCCAGCGGTGGTGAACACGAGGTTGCTGATCTATCCTCGGCTGAACGTCGTCAGGTACATACGTTTTTGAAAGCTTACGGTGATTTGGAAACCTTTAGCCGTGGTCGAGAGCCGGATCGGCGATTGGTGGTTCGAGCCTTGGGTACGAGCGACGCTGCTGAGGATGAGTGAATCTCGCAGTAAATATTGCGAGATTAGTAACTTTTTCCCAGTCCTCTGCTGCTCCTATGGGAGCCTAGTACTAGTTCGAATTAGTTTTGCCCTTCAAAGTGGCTAGAGAGCGGCCCATGCAGCGAATATATATTCCCCATTTGCTGAAAGATCCGGGGCACACTCGGACCATAGAAATGGATGATTACCTGAATGATCTAGAGACTCTGACCCCGGTTAAAGGTCGCATTCAGGTGCAGCATCGTGGTAACTTTTTGGATATTTCAGCTCAGGCTGAGACCATTACTACGCTCACCTGTCATCGCTGTTTGCAAAATTACAATACGCGTCTTCAGGTTGATACCTCAGAGTTTATCTGGCTGCAGGAACCTCAAACCGACGTCTATGCCGATGAGGTGGAAGTGGGTCTTGATGAGCTGGTCGAAACGTTGCCACCCCAAGGTCACTTTGATCCCGCCGAGTGGCTTTATGAACAGCTATGTTTAGCGCTACCTCAGCGACAGCTATGCGATCAATCCTGTGAGGGAATTGTTAATCCGGTAGCCAGTGGCGATGATGTTTCCGCTGTTGGCGACCAGCGTTGGGCTGCCCTATCTGCTTTAAAACAGCAGCTGTCCGATTAGTCCTATAGGTTGGGTTGTCTATGGTATTTCAAGAGGAATTAGGTCTGCTGATTCGGGCTCGGTATCCGCTAGTTTATATTCCAACCCGTGAAGAGGAGCGTGCAGAGGAGTCAATCTCGGTAGTTGCAGCTACAACCGGTAATCGAGCGGTTTATGTTTGGGATTTTGTTGATGGCTATCAGGGTAATCCCAACGATGTGGGAGTGGCTCGGCGTAATCCGCTACAGGCTTTAGAATTTGTTGAAAAACTACCCTCTGCGGCGGCTGCCGTCCTGATTCTGCGTGACTTTCATCGTTTTCTAGATGATATTGCGGTTTCGCGTAAGCTGCGTAATCTGGCTCGACTATTAAAGTCTCAACCGAAAAATATCATTATCCTGTCAGCTCAGCTGACTATCCCGGATGAACTCAGTGAGCTGCTGACGGTATTAGAATTTCCCCTACCTACCGTTGATGAGATTCGAAGTGAGATCGGGGCTTTGCTGGGGGCGATGGGATCCTTGCCAGAGCCAAAAGCCCTGGATAGCCTAGTTCGGTCTTGTCAGGGATTGTCTATGGAGCGAATTCGTCGGGTTTTGGCCCGAGGGATTGCAGCCAATGGTGCGTTTAGCCCCAATGACATTGACCTGATTTTAGAAGAAAAGCGTCAAACGATTCGTCAGACACAGATCCTAGATTTTTATCCTGCCACTGAAAAGATTTCTGATATCGGTGGTCTTGATAATCTCAAGGACTGGCTGATTAAGCGGGGTGGTTCATTTTCAGAACGTGCTCGCCAGTATGGTTTGCCCCATCCTCGAGGGTTGATGTTGGTGGGTATTCAGGGAACAGGCAAGTCGCTGACGGCCAAGGCGATCGCACATCATTGGCATTTGCCTCTGTTGCGCCTAGATGTGGGTCGTCTGTTTGCGGGGCTGGTGGGTGAGTCAGAATCGCGTACGCGGCAGATGATCCAGCTTGCGGAAGCACTGGCTCCCTGTATTCTGTGGATCGACGAAATTGATAAGGCATTTGCTGGATTTGAGGGGCGTGGGGACTCAGGTACAACTAGCCGTGTGTTTGGGACATTTATCACGTGGCTATCAGAGAAAACGTCACCTGTGTTTGTAGTGGCGACGGCCAATAATATTGGGGTATTACCCCCAGAACTGCTACGTCGTGGCCGTTTTGATGAAATTTTCTTTGTGGGTCTGCCGAGTCAACCTGAGCGAGATGCAATTTTTAATGTCCATCTCAGTCGATTGCGCCCCCACAATGTGAAGAGTTACGATACCAGTCGCCTGGCTTACGAGACTCCGGATTTCTCAGGCGCTGAGATCGAGCAGGCCATTATCGAAGCGATGCACATTGGCTTTAGTCAAAATCGTGATTTTACGGTGGATGATATTTTAGAAGCAGCGAGTCAGCTAGTGCCGTTAGCCCGCACGGCTAAGGATCAGGTGGATGCGCTCCAGGCTTGGGCGGCCTCAGGTAAGGCTCGCCTAGCATCGCGCCAATCTACGCTGAGCGATCGCATGAAGGGGTTGGAGTAAAGTCCGTTTTTGATGAGCCCATAACTTTCTGCAGAAAATAAGGTATAACCGTAGGACGATCTGCGAGTATCCCTGATTTTCACAGTAGCTATGGCATCCCAACGAGTTAACCCCCAGGCCTTTTTAGTTGGACTGATCAAGTTTGTTTTGGGAGTTGCGATCGCACTGTTCGTTATTTCCCTAGCCGGAGTGGCCACAGCTCGTTATTTTTTGACACAGCTGTCAACGCTGCCCGAACGGCCTGTGTATGATAACGATGCTCCGGTCGCAGATGCTGCAGAAGGCACTGCAGAAAACACGGCTGAGCAAAAACCAGCCGCACCTGCTCAGGCAGCCGACGCAACACCGCCTGAAACTGAAGAAGCGGCACCGGATGCTCTATATGAGGTCGTTGTTACCTACGGTGCTGGTTTACTGCTGCGCACAGGTGCAGGTGCGGACTCCGAGACCATCGGCGGCATTGACTACGATGAAACCGTCGAGGTTTTAGAAGAATCGGGGCGTTGGTATAAGGTTCGCACCAGCAGTGGCACAGAAGGCTGGATTAAAGGGCAGGGAAATACCCAAAAGCTGTAGTTGCGATGATTAGTTGCGATGATTATTGGTGTAGTTAATCCGGGCTCCAGCCCAGAGTAGCTTGTTGCGCAAGGTTTGATAGTAGGACTGATTTTGACGCAGCAGCACAAATTTTGCCATGTGCTCAGCCATGGAAATATCCACCCGCTGCCCTGGCCAGATCGCTGTTGCCATCACCCCGTCCATCCATAGCTTGGTGGTCATGGCCGGGTCGGCCAGGGGCCAGACGCTGACCACGCTGCCAGCTGGAATCACCACAGGTCGACTCGATAAGCTCAATGGACAAATGGGCGTGACCACAATGGCATCCATCCCAGGATGTACAATCGGGCCATTGGCGGCCACCGTATAGCCTGTAGTTCCCGTGGGGGTGCTAATCAACAGGCCGTCGCCTTGATACTGGTCCACCACTTCCCCATCAATTTCCATTTCTAAAATCGAGGTGATCATGCGGTCAGGGGAGGCGGGTTTGACGCACATTTCATTGAGGGCCCAGTACATCTCGCTGAGGGGCTCACGGTTAGTGCGATTACCTTCATGCAGGCAGGCCTGTAACATCATGCGCTGCTGTACGGCATAGCGATCTTCGAGCAGGCGGTCGAGGATGGCATCAAAGTCCTCAATTTCATCGGATGATTCGGTCAAAAATCCCAAGTGTCCGCCAATATTAACGGCCAAAATCGGAATATTTTCGGGGGCCAAATGTCTGGCAGCAGAGAGCGCTGTACCGTCGCCGCCGAGGACCACAGCGAGATCAATGGGTTGGTGAGCCGAGGCCAGGAAGACAGGATAGGGATTATCTTTGGGACCGCTGGGACCCAACATTACCTTAGCGCCACGATTTTCTAATTGTTTGGCAGCTTTTGCGGCCCAGCTTTTGCTGTAGGGATTGCCTGCTTTGTGGACAATAATGACTTGATTGAGCTGCACGGCGAGATTGGGGAAGAGCCTGTTGCAATACTATAGCTTTAGCCTGGAGAAGATACGTTGTCAGGCTGTGCGCTTAGGACGATTTCCAGTTGAGGGCCGCTTGGTCGAGCACATAGTTGGCTAAACGGTCAATTTCTTCTGGGCTGAGCCGATCGCCATAGGCGCTCATTAATCCTTTGCCGTTGGTGATTAGGGTTGAGATCGCAGCCGCTGAGTCATAGCCATGGCGCTTTAATGCCTTTTGTTTAAGGTTCTTGCCACGTCGAATGATGTTTGCCCCATTGGGATGACAGCCTGCACAGTGAACTTCAAACAGCTCAGTGGCTGGAGGGCTAGCTGGTGAGGGATTATCCGCCCAGACGATAGCTGGGGTACTCACCCAGAGACTAACGACCAAACAGCAAATGAAAAGAGACCTGAGCATAGGCTGACCGCTTGAATAGACCTAACAGATTTTACGATAGCTTGTCTGGGCGGATGAAAGCGCTAAACTGTGGAAGATCTAAGGGTAGGTTGCGATGTGAGGCCATGACGCTATGAAAAAAGTTCCCTTACTCATGGGCCTAATGGTATTTGCGGCAGTTGCCGGAGGTAGCTTTGCCTATGGCTGGTACAGCATCACACCTGCGCCGAGCCCAGACGGCAGTGAGGCTGTGCAAGAGGCTGCGCAAACAGAAGGGGCCGTAGCGGAGGCTTTTGATGAAGGGCCTAACCCCCAGTCTGAGGAACAGTTTGAGGCCAGCCGTCTAGCCATTAGCCCAGACAGTCTTGCTGATAGAGCGCCCATCGCTGAGCAGCTATCTAATCTGACTCGAATCGATGAGAATGGCCAGATTACTGTGGCGTTGGATGAATTGCAGCTGACTCAGCTGATGCATGAGGCCCTGCTAAGCCAGCCTCAGGTGGCGCAAATTTTTGCCCATGCCCAGTCTTTGAGTACAACTCTAGATAGCGATCTCATCGAAACGGGAGCTGTGCTAAACCTTTCAGAAATACCTATAGAAGGATTGCCCACCGAGCTACAGACAGCGCTCACCCAACTCACCAGTGCCGCACCTATGCTGGCCGAACGGGATATCTATATCGGTCTTGTTGCCCGTCCTCAAGTGCAAGATGGCCAAGTTTACCTAGACCAAGATCTCAAACTAAAACTAGGCCAGTTTACGCTGCCTGTAGCTGATGTAGCTGGGCATCTAGGACTGTCGACCCATGATATTGAACAACGGCTCAATGCTGTCTTAACTCAACAAGGCTTTACCCTAGACGCCATTGAAGTCATAGACGAACGGCTCGTGATTACCGGTGCTAGACCCTAACATTACAGTCACGCAATCTTCGCTCGCTAATCTTGACTGGCTAATCTATGTCATTGGGCTGTACGCCTTTAATAATACGGGACAGCTCACTTTTCTCATCTACAGAAACCCGTGTGGGAGAGCCGCTGATAATCCGTTCCAGATTGCGGAAAGAATCCTTGATCTCTGGACCGTTAGCACTGATTGTGTACTCACGGATGGCCTTATCGTGCCATGATCCCCGCATCTTAAACACGTTGAGTGCCCGTGACATTTCGCCCCGAATTTCCACATACTGCAGCATCAAAATGGTGTCTGTGATAGTGGAAATATGGGAGTCCGTAATCGAATGGGAGCCCATGAACTGCTCGGTTGTATTGGTGAAGAAACCAGTGATTTCCTCCTGCTTGGCATAGCCAGTTACACCAATGACAAACTGGCGAAATGAATTATTACTGACACCTCGATCTAACGCTGAAAGCGAGTCAATCGCAATTCGCGATGGCTTAAACTCAGCAATTTCAGATTTTATGATCTGCAGATGGTCTTCTAGACCGGCTGACTCAGGGTAGGCACAAATAATTTTGAGCAGACCTGCTTGTTCTAGTTCCTCAAAATCAATGCCCCATGAGTAAGCGTTGCGCGAGAGCTGTGCCCGTGATTCCTCGTAGGCAAAAAGGATAGACCGCTCTTTTGCTTGACAGCCGTTTTCAATAAACTTGCTGACCAGTAGAGTTTTACCCGTACCTGTGGCTCCGGTCGCCAGGATAATTGAATCTTTAAAGAAACCACCGCCGCACATTTCATCAAGGGTGGTCACACCAGAGGATACACGTACATTGGATGAACGCTGGGTGAGACGCATGGCTCCCAGTGGGAAAATATTAATACCATGGTTAGTGATGGTGAAAGGATATTCTCCTTTCATGTGAGTCGTCCCGCGTAGTTTCAAAATTTCAATCGTGCGACGGCGACGCTCTCCCTCCAACACGTTGCGCACAATCACCACGTTGTCAGAAACAAATTCTTCAACGCCGAAGCGGGCCACCGGACCGTATTCATCCACGCGTTCAGTGGACATTAGCGTCGTTACGCCCATTTGCTTTAGACGCGCAACCAGCCGAAAAATTTCGCGACGAACCACCTGGGCCGCATCGTATTGCTGGAAAACGGCAGTGACCGAATCAATCGATACTCGCTTTGCCTTGTACTTACGAACAGCATATTGAATACGTTCGATCAGTGCTGAAAGATCAAAATTGCCAACGATTTCCTGACCTTCAGGATCAGGAGATGCGTCTAGGATAAATAGCTTGCCATCACTAATAAGCTGCTGTAAGTCCCAGCCAAAACTGCAAGCATTTTGAATAATGTCATCAGGGGACTCTTCAAAGGTTACAAAGACACCGGGCTCATCAAAATCAGTGATGCCGTTGTACAGGAACTGCACGGCCATCAATGTTTTACCTGTCCCTGATGTGCCACTAACCAACGTTGCACGCCCAGCGGGAAGACCACCATGACTGATATCGTCAAAGCCTTCCATCATGGTGCGAATTTTTTTGACACCCACCAAGGTACTATTCGAGGGCAGCTCACCTTGAGAAGACTGAGTCATGATTTAGTAAATTGACCTGTTAAAAAAAATATGGCTAAAGAAAATATCATTATTATTATTTCAACAGGTTAAGCTTTCAAGGGCAAGCGCTACGCTTGATTCTCTGCTGAGTAAGTTAATTGTCTTCCCGGAGTTCATCATAGAGCAAGTCTAGGCCAATCAAGACACGCTCACGGTCAGATAGGTCTCCGATGATTTTACGTACCGGTGGTGGCAGAATCTTGGATAGAGTGGGCGTCGCTAGGATTTTGTCTTCCTCGGCTAGCTGTGGATTTTGTAAGACATCAATCACTTTAAGGGCATAGACACCCTGAAATTCTTCTTCCAAAATTGTATTGAGCATCTTGAGTGCTCGGGTGGAGTTAGGCGTATTGCCTGCAACATAGAGTTTTAATATGTAGGTTTTTTTATAGGCCATTAGAGGGCTCCTGAGAATGTGGCGATTGTAGAGCACAAGTGCCCCAGATCTAGCTAGATATGTATGAGGCTAAAGTTGCAATGAGGTCTAGGCTTCACGGGGAATAGACCGACGATACATTTCACATAAGTGAGCTAATACATCAATCAACGTTAGACGATAGTCCAGGAGGATCTCCTCGCTGCGGCCTTCCATATTGAGCTGCTTGGAGAAATTGTCCATAAGCTCCATATGAATTTCAACAACCTTGGAAATAGAAACATCGGCAAAAAATGCCAAATTAACGTAGTCGTCAATACGTTGGTTGAGGATTTTATCGTCCGCTGAAAAATAGGTCAAAATAATTTGACGATAGTCCTGACGGAGCTGCTCTAGAAACTCATGACGCTCCTCCAAGGTCATGTTGCGGACAAAATTTTGAGAGTTGCGCTTGTAATACACGCCTAAATAACCTAAGCGTTCATGTAATTTTTCAGTCAAGCGTTGTTGCTGTAGACTCAGCAGAAAGAGCCGATTATCACGGGCATCTGTTTTGACGTCTTCCGTATCAACTGCAGGAGTACCATGATTAGCTGGCAGCTGTAAAAACTGGCTAATGGCTTCGCTCACCTGATTTTCAATGGCATCCAGTTGATCTGGGGTGAGTTGAATAACGGCAGCGTGGTAATCATTTTGAGGAGTCGTTGTATCTTGATCTGTAAGCAATACAATTGGCAGCAAAATATCTCGCTCCCGCAGTTCGTGTAAAAGCTCTAATCCATCGTGGGCGGGTTGAACAACCAGACAATCTATCCTGTGACGATTGCTGATAGTCCATTGCACAAAATCTGATTGTGTTTTGCTCCAACTAATGGCAAACGGACTGTGGGCTAGCGTTTTCTTGAGGGACTCAGCCATGGAGGCTTGAGCCGTATAAATTCCAATGAGGAAACGTGCAGCCAAGGTTTGGGTGGGTATGACGCAATGTTAATGATTTATTACACTTATTTAACAATATTTTGTTTATTGATGCGAGTGACAGCAGTTTTTATTGGTTTCGGTGAGAAATAAACGAGCATGGAGGGATTCGAACCCCCGACCGCCAGAACCGGAATCTGGTGCTCTATCCAACTGAGCTACATGCCCTGGTGTCTGACATAGATAGTCCAAGGACCGTGCTTAATAGTAGCACTTGTCTTGATATCTGTCTGTGCCTTTACGGCCTAGGTGCGAATGGCATAGGCTCATGAAGTTATATAGATGTTTGGCTGTGTGCTTGATATTCAACACCTATCGAAAACCTTTGGAGAGCGGCAAGCGCTATCAGATCTGAATTTGGCGCTAGCGTCAGGTGAGGTCTATGGACTGTTGGGACCTAACGGAGCCGGTAAGACGACGACGATAAATGTGTTGAGCGGATTGCTGCGACCTGATACAGGACAGGTGCGGATTGCTGGGGAACCGGTGTCAGATGTGACAAAGCCTTATCTAGGGATTATGCCCCAGCAAAATTTGCTCTATCAGAGTCTCACCTGTAGTGAAAACTTGTCATTTTTTGCAAAAATTTATGGGCTATCACCGGCGTTGCGATCGCAGCGCGTCCGTACCTGTCTAGGCCTGGTAAACCTGCAAGACCGAGCCCACCATGTGGTGAACTCCTTGAGCGGAGGTATGCAGCGACGCTTAAGTTTGGCGGTGGCGATTGTGCATCAGCCGAAGCTGGTCGTTTTGGATGAGCCCACCACAGGGTTAGATATTGAAGCGCGCTATGACGTGTGGGAGCTGATCCGTGGGCTAAAGCGCGAAGGGGTGACGATTTTGCTAACAACGCATCTGCTTGATGAGGCAGAACGGCTGTGCGATCGCATTGGTTTTTTAAAGCAGGGAAAATTACTGACTCAGGGCAGCTTGGCGTATTTACGGTCCCACATTCCGGCCCAGGAAGTCGTCACCTTACAAACAACGGATGAATCGGCGGCTATTGCCAGAGCGGCTGCCCATGGATTTACGATGCGTCGCTATGATACCCATCTAGCATTTTGGCTGCCTGAGGCCCTGGAATTGCAGGCACTACTAGCTAAATTTGAGGGTATTCCCATTGATTCGATTGCCCGTAGCCCAGTGACGTTGGAGCATATTTACTTAGAGGTCACTCGGGCATAAGATTTTCTTCAAAGCATATTTACCGAGATTTACCCAGGGTTTATGGGCATGGATCCCAGAGGTGGATAATCTATAGTTAGTTCGCAAGAACGTTTATGTCTACTGCATTTGCAGCTTAACCCTATATAAAACTGACTTTTTAGCAGTTTTCTCTATACAGAACTATC
>NZ_JADEXP010000211.1 GCF_015207065.1 Leptolyngbya cf. ectocarpi LEGE 11479
AGGGATATAAGAATGTAGGCTGGAACAATGTTATTGAGCTTTACCAAAAACTAAATGACCGTTTGCTCCAGTCCGATCCAGGTGAAGATACCCTGGAAGATCTTTTTCTCAGGGCTGACCGCATTGGTAATAAGTATCAAACCTCAGAAGAGATTAGGGAGTTCAATCAAAAGCTAACGGCTGAAGTGAATAAAATTTCTGATCAAGTTGATCGGCAGTTCCCAGAATCAGAAATGGAGTTTGTTGACTATAGTGCTACCACAAAAAAACAGAAATCTGCTGTAAAACGCAAACGACGATAGCAATAAGAACAGTTATGAACAAGCATAAAAAAACATTAGAAGAGCTTTTCAGGTTCGCTGACTATATCGGCAGCAGACGCTATCACAAGATGACACAGCGAGACCGCGATGATTATCAAAAATATGATGATTGGCGTTATATAAATGGCAATGGTGATCTCGGTACGACGTCTAGAAGCAAACAGTGGGTGAGACAAAATTCAGATGAGCACTGTCCCGTCTGCAGGCAGGAATTTTCAGATCGTGAAGGCCGTACTATTGATCATAAGCTTCCCCGCGCCCACTATCCTTGGTTGTCTCTAGACTTTGAAAATCTCTGGGTGATCTGTCACCTCTGTAATGAAGAAAAAGGAGAACGCGATTGGTATGAGTATGAGCGTTACATATTGGCCAACTATCCCAAGCGCCATCAATATTTGACAAGATTTTGTCCTCTGAAATTGCTCAAAAACTTGTAGAGACCAGGACTAACCAAATCAGCTCTGCTAGAATTAGGGGCTACCTACCCACGCTAAATTTCACAATTGGACTTCGAGGCAGCCCCTAATGTCAGGTTAGAACCAGCTGCTTTAAAAGCTGTCCATGGTCGGAGCTGTTATCCTCTAGTAACAACAACGGTTGCTCTGTACTTGTACCGGTTTGGGGCAGACGAATTAACCCCCAGGTGTAGTCCTGAATGTAGGGCGGACGGGGAGATTGATGATCTGTTGGTCGAGGCGCACCGTGGATATAGCGATCAAGCCTGAGGCTGACCTTTAGCCAGCGGGCGTTGTCATAGTCAGCATAGTTCAGCTGCACCCGGTTAAACTGCCCTGGAATCACTACATCACCCTTTTTATCGATGAGGCCATATCCCCACTCGCCAATAAAAAGAGCATAGCCATTCTTAAAAGATACCTGCTCGTATCCAATATTTGGGCCAATGGGAAAACGAGAGGTAAAGACTTTTTGCCCTGTTGAATCAATATAAAAGTCTTCTCGATCGGAGCGCACTGCGGCCAGACCTTCTGAAAAAGGCGCTACCCATTCAAACTGGGCTGGAATCACCATCTCACCAGTGCGATCGATAAAGCCAAACTTACCGTTTTTCAGCACAGCCGCCCGCCCTTCTGAAAAGGTATAGCCCTGATATTGATGAAAGTCCTTAGTAGACGGTTGCTGACGGGGATCATCAAACTGGGGCGGAATCACCCATTCGCGATCGCGATTAATATATCCCAGACTATTACGGGTAAGGGCGGCGGCTAACCCATCTGAAAACGGACCAATCCATTCAAAATCGGTGGAAAACTCACCGTCATCACTAAGATAGCCACTCTGACCACTGGCGGCAGTTACCCAGGCCCAACCATCTACAAAAGGGTTGGCTGAACCAGACAAAAAGGATAGGGGAGAAATGGGATTGCCATCAAAATCGACACACACGATCCCTATATCCCTTGGGTTACGCGTTACCCAAGCTCTACCTTTCGAGTAGCCACTAATTGAGATATATTCGGGGGCTAAAACAATATTGCCTTGCGGGTCTAGTAGACCCATTTTTTTATCTTTCATGAAGGTGGCATAGCCATTTCTAAATCCACCTCTGGGGATGATACCGTCGATTTGAAAAACAACTTTGCCGGTATGGTCAAGGCCATTACATAGACCGCTAAAGGTGATAGCTATGGCCAGCCCCTCACTAAAGGGCGTGATACCGCTATATTGAGGGGTAACCACAAAGTTACCCTGGCGATCAATCACGGCATAGTAATCATTAACATTATTGTCCAGTCTAGTGGCGACAACGGCGAGGCCATCCCTAAAGGCTTCAGCTTGGGTAAACTGGGCTGCGATCGCAACTTTCCCCGTCGCATCAATATACCCCAGTTTTCCATCGATCTCTACCGGCAAGCGACCTTCACTAAAGGCACCCCGCTTATAGCGATCCAGTTCCATCGGCAGGACCAACTGACCCTGCGGATTAATAAAGCCGGTTTTACCCCCACGTTCTACGCGGGTTAGCCCGTCTACAAATAGGTTTTCGCTGATATCAAGGGGCACAGACACATTATCCCCAATGTCGTCAAACTGAGGCCTGACCAGCACCAGGGCATCCGGATGGGGGGCTGCCACAGCTGGACCCACAATAAATTCCTCGGGTACACAGTAGATCTGCAGTGCCCGGCATAGGATTGCTGCCAGTTCTGCTCGGGTAATCTCGGCATTGGGGCGGAGTTGCCTCAGATTGGGATAATTGACGATCAGTCGTTGTTGAATGGCCGTTGCGATCGCCCTCGCCCCATAGGCTGGAATCTCTGCGGCATCATCAAAATATTGGACAAGAACCTCGTTTACAATGTTGCCATTGTCGTGGCCAAAACCGCTCACCAAAGCTTTGATCGCCTGTACCCGAGGCATGGCAATATCCGGTTTAAAATACTGTCCAGGATATCCTGACAAGAAGCCTGTTTGATAGGCAAACTGGATGGTATCAAAGGCCCAGTGGCTGTTGGATAAATCTTTAAAAACCACAGGCTCACGCACGGGCTCAGCTGTGGAGAATGCTAGGTAGATAAAAGCCGAAAATTCAGCCCGAGTGAGGGATTTATCTGGAGCAAAGCGACCATCGGGATAGCCTTGGGCAAGATTATGGATGGCTAGCTGATAGATACAGTCTTCTGCCCAGTGGCCCTGAATATCGGTAAATGAAACAGTCATGGTAAGTGTGTCTTAATGTTGTTGTGGATATCGAATAAACGGAGATCAGATTGTTGCAATCTGTTCTGTCAGCCATGCTTCAAAACATTCATTTAGCAGCTGTTGTTGCATGGCATGGTCATATTCCACAGGGACATGTTGCTCAAATCGCAGAATGACAAAATACTCACCTAGCTGGGACACAGGCCATAGTTGTCCTGGATGGCTAATTGAAAGAATGTGAGCTAATTCTGCATTGAGTTTGCCCAAGGCTACGGGACCTACCAGTCCTCCTAGTTTGGCTTCTAGCCCTGTGGAGTAGCACCTAGCCAGATCAGCAAAGGTATCTTCATCATTCTGTAGACGGAAGTAAAGTTCTTGAGCTAGGTAGTTATCCTGGGTCCGGATCATGGAGTAAATAACGCGGTCTAGCTGGTCTTTACATTTCAGAAAGTAGGAACCGATTTGGTGACCCCATTTTTCTTGTTTAAACTTTTCAATTTTGGTATGGCGTATGACCATGGCATTGAGATCGTCGAGGGAGAGACCTTTGGTCATACCAAAAGCCTGACGCTCTGCGTCGGAAGATAGTTGATGTCGATGGTTAAATTGTTCCTGGGCTGTTCGTTGGGCTATGTCTGTTAGTTGGATATTTGCGATCGCACGATCAATAATCAGGTCGCGCTGAAGCTGAGGTAGCAGCCGGTATCGTCTAAGTAAGGTAAACAGCTCTGACTCAGCGGTCAGTGTATGTTCAAGGTTTAAAGTAGGATGCATGGGCTTTCTCCCAGTGGTTTTAGTCTGGTGTTGACAGCTCTCTATTGCTCTAGGATTGATTTGATACTAAGGTCTGCTATATACCAGCAGACCTTAGTACCGTTAAGTATGGATAAGATAAGATAGTGAACCTGTTTTTTGAGCAGGGAAAGCTCCCTTATCTTCATTGAAATTTACTGTAAACGATGGGTTTGAGTAGCGGTTACAAAGTCTGTTGTTAATGAAAGTGCTGTGTCCGCTACAACACCGATCAGATCGCCATTGAAGAAGATGCGAGTGTCAAGTTTATCAGCCTGACCGATAATGTTGGCAGTACGATCAATCACATAGTTTGCAGGGTTCCCTTTAACGGCAATTTTGTCGCCCTCGGCTCGACTAAAGTCTTCAATTTTGCCAAAGGTTGTTCCAGTGGTGTAATAAACCTGCGACGCATCGCCCAGGAAGAAAGTATCGGCACCTTTACCTCCTGTCATCGAGTCAGTATCAAAGATGGAGCCTCCAAAGCCAATCAAGTGATCGTTGCCAGCACCGCCATCAAGAACGTCACTACTGGTGCCACCATAAAGCTCGTCACCACCGCTGTCACCAAAGAGACGATCTGCACCACTGTTACCAAAGAGTTCATCACCGCTGCCACCACCATGAAGGGTGTCACGGCCACTACCACCCCTAATCCGATTGAAGAAATTATTGCCTGTAATTACATTGTTAAGGGCATTACCAGTGCCGTGGGCTATCTGATTACGTGCTAGTATGAGATTTTCTACTTGATTGGGTAAGACAAAGGCTCTTCTAGATGTATCTAAAGTAGCGCGGATAGTGTCAATACCTTGATTGCGATGCTCTATCACTCGGTCGCGGACACTGTTGACAACATAGGTGTCGTTACCACGACCACCCCTCATTTTATCGCCGCCGCTGTTACCATCCAGGTAATCATTGCGGTTTTGGCCAATCAGCTCATCGTCTCCACCGCCACCAATCAGGCGACTGTTCCGATCGGGATTTGCGGTAATAACATTGGCAAGATTATTGCCTCTACCGGTGACTGCGTTACCGATTAACTTTAGTCTTTCTACAAAGTTTGTCAGGGTATAGTTGTCGAGGCTAGAGATGACAGTATCCCTGCTACCCTTATTACCAATAACTCGACCGTTTTTACGAATGACATCCCTGGCAAAGTTACTTTCTTGAACAATATCACCGATATTATCAACAAAATAGGTGTCACTGCCGCTGCCGCCAGCCATTCTGTCAGCACCTCTGCCGCCATTCATGCGGTCATCTCCGCCACGGCCTTCTAGAATGTCGTTACCGTCGCCGCCATCCAGACGATCCTTTCTGCGATCTCCGGCAATGTGGTCATTACCGCCGCCGCCAAAGATTTCCCATTCATGGCCACGACTTAGAAAACCACCGTCTTCTTTGTGACCTAAAAATGTGTTGTCCTGGTTGCCATTTGGGCGGAAGTCTTTAGTTTTAACCATTGTTTTTCTCCTTTGAAGCTAAGTGTGGAGTGAGACAACAAATTTTTTCTGTCTCACAGTTACTACTCTACGAAGTGAATTTGTTCCTGTCGTTACAGATAATGTCTGAACCTGGCTGTTGGGAACTGCGACGGTCTTTAAATACATTCATAAAATGTCAGGTGAATTTCCAGACATTTTCTGTAATGTCGATGAGCGGAAATCGCCGTAAGCTATAGCCAACTTGAACTGTGATGATTTAGGGAAATGACAATGACTGCAACCTATACCTATGAGTCCACCTGGCGAGATTCTCAAAAAGTTAGCTGGCGTGTGGAGGATCTAATCGGTCCTGATAAACCGATGGATTTTAATCTGCCCTTTTTGCCAGAAAGCCTGGTGCGGGCAGCGGATAGTGATTTTCTAAATTTAGAGCAGCAGCTTATTCTCAACCACATTCGAGCCAATAGCTATTTGCATTTATTTGTTTTGGTGGAAGCGTTTATCATTCCGATGGTGATGGAGCGGGTAAAGCAAATGGGCTATGGCAATATCTTTGCCACCCAGGCCCTGCTTGGCTTCGCTGAGGAGGAAGGGAAACACATTTATATGTTTCAGCAGTTTATGATTGCGTTGGAGCGAGGTGTTCACTATCGCTGTCAGTGTGTTGGCCCTGTTGAGGAGATTGCTAAAAAAATTGGGGCCTATCCTCCGCTCAGTGTGTTGCTGCTAACGCTTCAGTTTGAGTGGACCACACAGATTCATTATTTGGAAAGCATTCGTCAGCGTCAGGATCACCTTGAGCCGCGTTTTTGTGACTTGCTGAAATATCACTGGCTTGAAGAAGCGCAGCACACCAAGCTCGATGCCCTGATGGCTGCTGAACTGGTGGAGCAGATGTCCCCTACTGATATAGATGTGGCGATTGAAGGCTATTTTGCCCTGGTTCAGCTGCTAGAGCAAACGTTGATGACCCAGGCCCAGTTCGATGTTTCGAGTTTGGTGCAAGTATTGGCGAGTGCGCCCAAGGATACCTGTCAGGTTTTAAGCAAGGATCAACAGCAGCGGCTCTATGCCTCCCAGGCCCAGGCCTATCGTTGGACATTTTTATGCGCGGGGGTGGGCCATCCCAATTTTTTACACGTGCTAGAGCGGATAAGTCCTAAGGCGAAGGAACGGGCGGTGGGGCTAACCAAGGCTCTGTCGTATTAAAGTTAAAAAAACTTCTGCTAAGGTCAGGTCAGTGATCTGCTACCCGGCGGTATAGTTAGGGTCTCAAGTCAATATGATGGATATGGAACGTGCGATCGCAGCCGCAAATCACGCCATGGTTCGTCACCTCGGACGCCACCTGAGCGACGTTGAAACTGAAATTCTTAAGGGTTCATGGCAGGGGCAAACCTATGACCAAATAGCCTCGGCATCAGGGTATTCCGACAGCTATTTGCGGCGGGACGTGGGGACTAAATTTTGGAAAGCCCTGAGCCAGTCCCTAGGCGAAACCGTCAGTAAAAACAACTTTAAAGAAGCCCTGCGCCGCCATGCAGAACAGGTGCTAGAACCCACTGTTCCTGTGGGCAGTTCTGCTGTCGTCCCTAACATTTCTCCTAACATTGCCCCTAATATTGCCCCTGCCTCGGCTGCCGTTCCGCCTCCTTATATTGAGCGCGAGCCCTTAGAATCCATTTGCCGCGATACCCTCTGTCAGCCCGGTTCCCTGGTTAGGGTCAAAGCCCCATCCCTCATGGGCAAGACCCTGTTGATGGACCATGTGCTGACTCAGCTAGAGGCAAAGGGCTTACGGACGGTGCGAATTAGCTTAGAGCTGGCCGATCGCCAGGTTCATTTTGCCAATCTCAATCGCTTTTTGCGCTGGCTGTGTATCAACATTACCCGGTCCCTGGCCCTGTCTAATGAGTTAGATGATTATTGGGATGAAGAAGGCATGGGCAGTAAGGTGAGCTGTTCCACCTATGTAGAAGAGTATCTGCTAGCTAGCAGCGATGCCCCGCTGGTTCTCTGTCTGGATGATGTGGATCTGTTGTTTCCCTATCCTGAAATTTACGAAGACTTTTTTGGATTGTTGCGGTCATGGTATGAAATGGCCCGCACCCGCAGTCGCCCCCTGTGGAAACAGCTGCGTCTTGCCATTGTTCATTCCACAGATGTTTATATCCCGCTCAATATTAACCAGTCGCCGTTTAATGTGGGTGTGCCCATCGAAATCACTGAATTCACACCCGAGCAAATTGAGCGGTTTGCTTCACTCCACGGTCTCCCTGCATCGTTGGATTTAACACCGCTGATGGCCATGGTGGGTGGACACCCTTATTTGTTAGAGCAGGCGTTTGACTTTCTCAAAACCCATCCCAAAGAGTCTTTGGAGTCGCTGTTGACTGCAGCCCCCACTGAGACCGGTATCTATGCTAACCATCTACGAGAACATTGGATTGCCCTGCGGGACACACCTGCCCTAATAAATACCCTACGCCAGGTGGTCGAGACCCATGAGTCTATTGTGCTAGAGCCAGTGCAGGCCCATCAGCTCCATAGTATGGGTATTGTCAAGCTAACTGGCAATATTGCTGAACCCCGCTGTCAACTCTATCGTCAATACTTTCATACCCAGTTAGGAAATGGGTGATGGGCTATATCTATCAATCGGGGGGGAGCTTACCGGCCAATGCCCCCAGCTATATTCCACGGCAGGCCGATGATGAGCTGTTTGCATCTCTGTTAACCGGCACCTATTGCTATGTCTTAACCTCTCGCCAAATGGGAAAATCGTCCCTACGCGTGCAGACAGTGGAGCGTTTGTTTGATGCGGGAGTCCTCTGCGCCGAGATAGAACTTTTAGGCATTGGCAGCCAGGAGATTACAGCGAACCAGTGGTACGGCGGCATCATCCAGGTACTGATTGCGAGTCTGGGACTGCGGGTAAATCGTCGCCAGTGGCTGCGAGAACACGAAGATCTCTCTCCGGTGCAGCGCCTGGGCACATTTATAGAACAGATTGTTTTACCCCAGACCGAGCAGCCGCTGGTGCTCTTTTTTGATGAGATTGACAGCGTGCTGGGGCTAAACTTTCCCACAGATGATTTTTTTGGCCTATTGCGCAACTGGCACGAGCAGCGGGCGAATCATGCTGTCTATAAACGATTGACGGTGGTGCTGCTGGGGGTGGCCACACCATCGGATCTGATGCGGGATAGCCATGCCACCCCGTTTAATATTGGTCGTGCCATTGAGCTGCAGCCATTTAACTTTGAGGAAGCCCAGCCGCTGCTGCAGGGCTTAGCTGATGTTACAACTGATCCTCAAAGCGTTCTACGGGAAATTTTGGACTGGACTGGAGGCCAGCCCTTTTTAACCCAGAAGGTTTGTCAGCTCTTTGTGCAGGAGTCGGCTTCTAGCAGTCAGGAATCAGGCATTAGGAGCCAGGTTTTCCCCTCGCTGAGAACCTTGATTCAAACGCGGATTCTCGACCACTGGCAGGTTCAAGATGAGCCAGAACACCTGCGTACGATACAGAACCGGCTGTTACGCAATGCGCGGTCTCCCCAACGATTGCTGCGTCTGTATCGTCAGATTCTGAAAAAAGGAGGAGTCCCGGTTGATACCTCTGTCGAACAGCTGGAGCTGCGACTAACGGGGTTAGTGACGCGGCGGCAGGGACGCTTAACGGTCTTTAATCGAATTTATGGCACGGTGTTTGACCGGGCTTGGATCGCGACGCAGCTGGCCGCCTTGTCGCCCCAGATGTCTCGTGTGTGGCCCCTGTGGCGCTCAGCCATGATGGGTGTGGGAGCGACATTGCTGGTGTTGCTGGTCCGTTCGTTTGGGATGCTACAGCCGTTAGAGCTGTTGGCGTTTGATCAGTTATTGCGATCGCACCCCCCTGAGCCCGCTGACGATCGGTTTTTGATCATCACCGTCAGCGAAGCCGACATGCAGTACCAAGATCGGCTGGGTATGGAGCGTCGAGGCTCCCTGTCGGATGAGGCGCTGCTGCAGGTGTGGCAAAAGCTCAAACCCCACAATCCTCGGGTCTTAGGGTTAGACTTCTATCACGATTTTGCATTTTCACCCACATTAGCCAGCCAGCTAGACCAGCGCTTTGTGGCCGTATGTGAAATCGGTCAAACGGTTGAGGTGGATACCTCCGTCAGCATTGCCTCGCCTCCCGGTCTGGCGAGTGATCAGGTGGGCTTTACTGACTTTGTCATTGATCCTGACTATCGCATCCGCCGCTATCTGTTGGGGCTCCAGCGCACAGATGTCTGTGACACTGACACCGCCTTTAGCCTCAGGGTGGCGCTGCGCTATCTGGAGCCAGAAGGGATTTCCCTGGATTTTCTCTCATCGGATTTGATTCAGCTAGGGGATGTTCTGTTGCCTAAAATTCCACCGACGGCTGGGGGCTATCGGCTAGCTCCGGGGGAACAGGCTGGCTACCAGATCCTAGTCAACTACCGTAACCAGAATCCTCGCCAGGTTTCTCTTAGGGAATTACTAGAGGGGCAGGTAGACGATCAGCTGGATGCTTGGATTCGCGATCGCATTGTCTTAATTGGTCTAAATGAGCCCAAAGATGCTCAATTTACCCCAATCCAAACAGAGCGTATGCTCGGTGTCACCATCCATGCCCAAAAGGCGAGTCAGCTGATTAGTGCCACATTAGATCATCGTCCATTGCTGTGGTGGCTACCTGAATGGGGTGAGGGCCTATGGATTTTAGCCTGGGCCATGGGCAGTAGCGGTCTGATCTGGATCGGGTACTATTCCCTCCGTAACAGTTCTTTATCTCGTCGTTTTTTGCGTAATTACCCCTTCGTTTGTGTTGTAGTAATCACAGGTACGACCCTCACACTATGGGGACTATGCTATCTGATGTTGTTAATTGGCGGTTGGCTACCCTTCGTACCGGCCTGGCTAGCCATGGTTCTGTCCCTGGGGGGAAGCATCGGTCAAATCGGTAATAGGTTTGAGGAACGGAGATTAAACAAATGTCACTTGAGCCGGACTAACTCCGCAGGAGACGCTTCGCGAACGACTTCGCTCAGCCCTCTGCTAATTAACGTTGAGGGATGTGGATTTTATTCTTTCCTCTATCCTAAGACTGTTTATATCCAGGTTTACTTTGTACGTTCCCTTATAATTGCGTCTAAAACCACCCTTAAAAACACATTAATAAAGTCCGTCATGAAACGACAACTATATATTCTCGGATTAATAGCCCTGCAATATGGCTGTATGAGTGTACCCACCAGTCCAGTATCGGCGCAGGTATCCCCTTCCCTAGAGACAACAAAGCAAACAGACCTTCCTCCCCTGGTATTTAACAATGACAATGCCCCCAGCGGGTTTGATCATCAGGGACGTCCCCTCAGCCGCACATCGGGTGGATCGAGGGGCACCTGTAGCGACTTGCTGGTGGCGCTGCTGCCGGGCAGTGATACGCTTGCCAGTACTGGCGATGCAGACTGCAACTCAGCCTCAACGTCACACTTAGCGACTACCTTAGAGACTAATCCCACACTGTGGTTTCATATTCCAGCCCAGGCCGAGACAGCCACGACCGCCGAGCTGGTGCTGCTAGACAACAATCAGCAAGTTCTCTCTAGTGACGTGGTTACACTCCCAGCCAAAGGCGGTATCATTGGCCTTCAGCTTGATTATCCATTAGAAACCGGAGACGTTTATTCTTGGATATTTTCTATTCTCAATCAGCCCAACAGTCCATCTCAAAATCCAACGGTTGAAGGTCGTTTACAACGCATTACGGCTCAGCCTGCCCTATCAGACACCTTGGCCACTCAAGACACCCCGTCGCAGATTCGAGCGTTGGCCCACCACGGCATTTGGCACGATGCTTTACATGAACTAGCACTCTTATATCGCGACGATTCAAGCAATATGGACATTCAGACTCACTGGTTTACCTTACTAGACTCTGTTGGTTTAGAAAGCATTGCCCAAGAACCCCTAATTAATTGTTGCCTTGACGATTAAGCATTCACACTCAATATAGAGCACCGT
>NZ_JADEXP010000212.1 GCF_015207065.1 Leptolyngbya cf. ectocarpi LEGE 11479
ATTTGAGCCGTGCACTGGATGGGCTAGACATGTCTAGATGCACCTAGATTGCTAGAGGGCATCGTCATCCTAAGACTGATGCTTCAATCCCTGCATCAATTATTAAGATATGTATGCGTTCGCCCTGCAGTCCTACCAAGACCTGCTTGACTCAAAAATCTGGGCCTGATAGCCTACAGAATAGGTAGCTGACAACAGCTGTCTTTCCGCACCCAAAAATTTAGCTGCGCGAGGTGACGGTGTACCACCACCACCACCCCGCTGACCCCTCCAACTGGGACTAGCAGTTGGTGAGCTGTGAGCATTTTACAGCCACCCTGATTTTAGTTGCAGGGTGGCTATCTTTTTGGGGGCATTTCCTCCCTGTCGTTTCGCGGTTAAACATCCGCTATCTAAAGGAAAACGCCCCTATGACCTTCCAAAATCAGGCACCTCAGGTGCCGCCAAGCCTGCCTGCCGACTTTTCCAGCAGCCTACCGTCAAGCAGTTTTATCCGTCATATCCTACTCGGTCATCCCGACCACATTCGTCAGACCATCCATCTGCTCCACAACCTGCGCTATGTCGAAACCAGCCAGTGGAGCCCGCTGATCGAAGTGCCGGACAATCGGCTGATCTTGAGACCACAGGCCGATGACGTGATTAGTATGCTGGTGAGACGACTGTAAGCTCGCTTAAGCATGGTGGGCAAATAGCTGCTCTGAACAACGCCATAGCGGTTGGATCAGAGTTGCCCACCCTACTGGAAAAACGCCATAGCAGTTGCATCAGAGTTGCCCACCCTCCGCTCGTTGAGGAACAGATAACCTACACTAGACTTGGAAACAAGGTAAAGCCAACAGCCTATATGTCAGCTGTCACTCTCTACTCTGCCAACGACTATCTTGAGCTAGAAGCCTCGGCGACGTTCAAGAGTGAATATCATGATGGCAAATTAATTCCGATGACAGGTGGGTCCACCAATCACAATCAAATTATTATCAACCTGATTGCCTTTTTGAAATTTAGCCTGAAGGGTAAAGGCTATCGACAGTTTGCTAGTGATGTCAGGCTATGGATACCAGCAGTAAGACGTTATACCTATCCAGATTTGATGATTGTGCAGGGAGAGCCTATCTATCATGAGGACCGTACCGATACGATTGAGAATCCGACGGTCATTGTTGAAGTGTTGTCCAAATCTACGCAAGACTACGATCACGGCGATAAGTTCAACGCCTACAGAACAGTTGCAACGTTCCAAGAATATGTATTAGTCAACCAATATAAACAACAGGTTGAACATTATGTCAAAACAGCTGAGAAACGCTGGTCGTTTCGAGAATATGATGCTGACGATCAGCAATTATTATTAGAGCAAGCCCCCTTCGAGATCTCATTTTTAGATCTCTACGACGAAGTTGATTTTACATTAGAAGGCAACGAGAAATAGTCTTCCAGTCCATCCTTGTCATCTTTTGAAGCCTATTCTAGACCATCGGCATATTGCCAGTGCCAGGGCTCATTCTCTCCAACCGGATTGCCCTGAGGATAGGAGAGAGCGAAACCGTAATTCTTGGCATATCGCCTGAGCCATCGATAGGCATCGGTTTGGGCAAAGCTTGGATCCCAGTCAGTACTCTCATCTGCATTTTTGTCGCCAATCGCGATCGCAAATCCAGTATGATAATCACTTTGCTTTAGCCACTGTTGCACACTGACATCGGCATCGCCTGGCAAACTCTTTCGCTGATCCGCTCGTGAGATATATGCCGCCAAAGGCAGCAATTCCACCCCTTCCTCCTTGGCCACTGCTGCCATTTCCCAAAAAGCTTCAACCAGCTCCGGTCTGGCTTTGATACTGTCATCATCTACCAGAGACACTAAATCCCTGGATTTGGCTGTTTCATAGCCCTTAGCTGTAGTAGCCGTCTTGACCGCATCCCAGCGATCGCTCAGGGCACGGGCGGTCCACTGATAGCCTTTGACACCAAACCCAATCATGACAAGTACGGCTGTGATCGCTCCCATCACTTTCAAAATTTTGCCCGGTGGGATGAGGGTTACTTTTTTAGTGGCAGAGTAGGTGTCAGTTGGGGGTCGACCTTTGGCGGCGACATGGGTGGGCATGGCGCTATCTTGCCCCACTCGTATCCCGGCGATTATTTTTTCAAGCGCCTGTAGGGCGTCTGTCGCGGTGGGATAACGATTGTTAGACTTAGGCTCAATCAGCCGTTTGATGAAGGTTTCAAGGGATGGGCTAATGGTCTCGTTAGACCACTGCACTTTCTGCGTGAGGGGATGAAGGGGGAGCTGCTGAGGAGACATATCCATCAGGGCTGAGATCGCAACCATACCAACAGAATATAAATCACTGGCATAGCAGGGCTTTCCCCGCGCTTGTTCCGGGGCGATATAGCCAGCCGTGCCGACACTGGCCTTAGTAATGATCTGGCCGTTGCTGTTGAGCTGACTTTGGCTCAGTTCCTGAATGATACCAAACCCCACTAAGGCGATTTCACCGCTATTGGCCTGTCGAATCAGAGTCGCTGGCTGAATATCGCGGTGAACCATATGGTGCTGATGAACAACGGCGAGTACCTGGAGACTATCTCTGAGTAATTTGGTCACATAGCCTTCATCCAGGGATTTACCTGCACGAATCTCTTGACTCAGATTGTGCCCATAAATAATTTCTTGAGCCAGATAAAACTTGTTGTCTGTGTTGAAGCAGGCCAACAGCTGCGGAATCTGGGCATGGGTACCTATTTTTTGTAGGACACTGGCCGCTTGCTGAAACTTCTTTAGAATCTTGGGATGGGTATAACTAAATTCTTGCAGGGTGCATTCTGGCTGATGCGCCTGGTGATGGTCGATGGCTCGGTAGGTAATTCCGTAGCTACCCCGGTCTAAAATATCGAGGACTTCAAAACGATTGGCAAGCTTCATGGTCGATTGCTGTGTCTGGGTAAGTCTACAAAAGTAATCAATCGTTTGATCAATCGTTCTTGGGTCTGAGTATAGCCAGCGCGGGCACGACTACATTGTCTGGTGAATATATTGTCTGGTGCATACGACGAGAATGCCTCTAACCCATAGAATTCCTTTAGTCTCCAGATCGCCCTCAGCAGAGAGTTGCACTCATCCCCATAAAAGTGTTCTTTTGAGGATGAACTCGGTTTAATCTGGATTTAATCTGAGTAGTCGTTTCCCTAAAAGAGCTATTGTCCATGGTTGGTAGCTATAAGCATGTATTTTCGTTGGCATTAGTGACCGCTGCTATGACGGGTGCTATCACCCAGCCTTTGTCAGCACAGACGAGTCCTACCATTGTGTGTCGCTACGATCCTACAACTGGCATTCCCAATCCTTTAGGAATGCGGACGTTTATCACCCTGACAGAAGCCGATGGCTCGACTGGAGTGGCCTACGAGCAGCTAGGCTCATTCGTACCTGGTCCAGTGGAGACTATTCTCACTGCAGAGCGGACACTGATTTTTCCCAATATGGCAATAGACCGGGTGCGGCAGCTATTGCTAACCAATGCTACCTACTATCGGGAGCTAGTGGGATTTAACGACCCTGACGGGTTTGCGCTGGTTAACGACACGTTGATTTGTCGAGCTGAGGCGGTGGCAGCACCGCCAGCAGAGCGACCGACAGCTGAGCTGCCCGATTTGGGCGGAGGCGCTAATCCCCGCTCAGAGCTACCAAATCCGGGGAGTGGAGCTAACTCCCGCTCTGAGCTGCCCGACTTAGGGGGCAATGCTGCTCGCAGCAGCCCCAGCCCGGATGATACCCCAGCTCCGCCAACGTTTTATGGCACCATTGCTGGTCTGGCGGATGGCAATTATCGCTATGTGTCGGGTCCGGCAGAGGCACGGTTTTATTCTGACCAAGAATTGCTCAGTCGAGGTGGAGTGCTGTTTGTCTTTCGCAAAACCGGCGATCGGGTGATTGGGGCTTACAGCTATGTGGATGGCGAAGCCATTTGTGTGACTGGACGCGTCAGCGGTAATACGGTGGCTGGGCAAGCCTATCCTGAGAATGGTGTGGCCCGTGACCTGGCAGAAGAGTTTGCGGCTTGGGGACCGGCGACATTTTTGCGCGTGCGTCGTACCCGAGGTGATGCCGGTGAACGCTACTACAGCAGCGCCACCCTAGAACTCAACGATTTCTCTCAAATTAATGCTGGCTCATCGCTGCCTCCCAGCCGCTGTCCCTGAGGTCCCGCTGCCCACAACAACTTTACGATCGACCCTGCACATCGATTCTTAACTGATCGAGACTGGTTTGCATGTGTTCAACAACTTGCTCGTAGCACTGTTGCACGTAGCTGTTATCCTTGGCGGCGGCCCGGCCTGTGGGGTTGAACACAATGGGAGAACACACGCGGGTGTGGATGGGATGGGGCCATGGAATATGGGGCACGGGGCCGACGGCCAGCCCCCAGGGGAGCCCTAGGTAAATGGGGAATACTTCCGGGTCAAGGCCCAAAAACCAAGGAAGTAGGCCCTGCTGGTTGAGCCATTTGGCTTGTTTATAACAGTCTGCTAAGACGATAAAGGTGTCGTGGGCTCCCCAGGAAATAACGGGCACAATGGGAACTTGCTCCCGTAGGGCAAGTTTGATAAAACCGGTGCGGCCTGCAAGCTGGATTTGGTGCCGCTGGCGGTGGGGGCGGAAAACATCTTGGGCACCGCCGGGAAAAACAAGAACGCTGGCTCCGCGCTGAAGGGCTGCGATCGCAAACTTTGGCTGAGCCGGCACCGCACCGCACCGTGCGGCCAGCTGTGCTAAACCAGGATTAATCTGCCAGACCTTGGCATGCATCAGACCGTACATGGGACGCTCATAGCCAAAACGGCGAAACCAATCCACCATCAGCATCAGCATATCAGGAGCCGCTAGCCCGCCATTATGGGAGCCGACAAACAGAGCCTGTTGGGGCACATGGTGCCAGCCGTCTGTGTGGGTATGAAAGTAGTGGTCATACGCCAACTCCCACTTGGGCATCAGCGATGCAATCGTTTTAGGATCGCGTTGTGCCAGCGCTGTGTCAACGCTGTGGCCGCTACCGGGCATAGACTCACTCCAATCAGGGCAGCCCTCAGCCTATCGAAGATTGGGAAAGCTGCCTGTCAAGATTTGCCAGACTGGGAAAAAACTCCTGAGCCGATATCATCAGGTGGGATATTGAAAGGGTGGCCCAACCATACAAAAAGGGCTCCCACCTAGATGGGAGCCGCAGTAAGCGTTATTCCTTAATGACCTAATTGTGCCAGGGAAAGTTGGTCCCAGTTGTGACGGTGATCATCCCCCAGTCGTGTTTAAGTTCATATCCCAGGACGGCTCTGTTCGGTAGAAATTTTTCCCACAAGCTGATACGACCGTCAGATTTTATCGTCTAGAAAAGATTTACCATGGAAAGACTAGCGTTGTGAATACGACGTTAGTACAGATCTCTGTTTTCCAAATGACATGCCCATGCAATTTCTCAACCGCTTGCTAGGCCGCAACCCTGACCCTGTCAAGGCAAATGTGGAAATCTATACATGGCAGGTCTGTCCCTACTGTATTCGGGCCAAGCTGCTGCTGTGGTGGAAAGGGGTGACCTTTAACGAATATAAAATTGATGGTGATGAAGCCGCCCGTGCCCAGATGGCTGAGCGCTCTAACCAGCGTCGCAGCGTCCCGCAGATTTTTATCGATGACCGTCACATTGGTGGCTGTGACGAACTATACGCCCTTGATCGACGGGGTCAGCTAGATCCATTACTGACCCAAGCTAGCCAGTGACAGCTGATTTTCGTCTGGGCTGCGCTGTTTGGGCCTATAAGTCATGGTTAGGAAACTTTTACCCGGCAGAGAGTCGGGCAACTAATTTTTTGCGTCTCTATGGTGAGCGTCTCACCTGCGTTGAGGGTAATACGACCTTCTATTCCATTCCTTCTCCGGAGATGGTGCAACGCTGGGCTGACAATACCCCCGATACGTTTCGCTTCTGTCCAAAGCTGCCGCGCACGGTCACCCATGGGGGCGCGTTGATGCCGCAGCTGTCCGATGCCCTGAGTTTTTTATCGCTGATGCAGGGACTCGGCCCCCGCTTGGGGCCAATATTCGCCCAGCTGCCACCCCGGTATAGTCCCGCCTCATTTGCAGATCTAGAGAAATTTGTGGCTGGCTGGCCCCATACTACAAATCCGCTGGCGGTGGAGGTACGTCACCTGGATTGGTTTAGATCGCCGCAGTCCGAGCGGTTGAATTCGCTGTTGGCACCATTTAATGTCGGTCGAGTGCTGTTGGATACCCGACCGGTGTTTACTTGGAGCGATGCCGTTGACGATCCCCAACTGCGTTCTGAGCGCAAAAAGCCTCGGGTGCCTCTGTTGCCAGTGACAACAGCCAACTTTGTGCTGGTGCGCTATATCAGCCATCCTGACCTGGATCGTAATCGTGATTTTTTAGCGGGCTGGGTAGAGCGAGTGGGGGAGTGGTTAGCCCAAGGTCTATCGGTTTGTTTCTTTGTGCATTGCCCTAAGGAGGCGCAATCACCTGCGATCGCACGCTATTTTCAAGAGCAGTTAGAAAAAGCAGGCATTGATGTGCCGCCGTTACCCTGGTCCTCAATTCAGGCCGAGCCCCAGCAGCTGGGACTGTTCTAGCACTTGGGTATGACGTCATTGGCAGTGGTCAGTATTTTGAGGACCAGGGAAGCAAACTCGCGTCCTGACTCTTCGTTATCTAGAACTTCCAGCGATAGCTTTTCGTGGTCGGTCATGGCGTCTAGTACGGTATCAACTACCCTCTGGGGAAATAGACCATGCATCACCTGCTCTGGGGTGTGGGTGTTGACCTGGACCATGACGTCATCCTGGCGGCGAATGCGCTGGGCAACGGTATTGAGGAACTGCATCTGGTCTTCGTCGTTGACTTCGGCACCAAACAGGTCGTTTAGGGCCTGAATGATTTCTGACAGCTTCTTTTTCTCAGGGTCGTGGGCTTTGCCGGTACCGATGGCACTGCCTGGTTGCAACTGGTATTCCCCTTGGTTTTCTGCTAGCCGCAGTTGTTGTTCTCTGCGCTTAGTGAGGCGGTAGTGGGTTAGGGAGAGTTCAGAGACGTTAATTTCTTCATGCTCTAGCCGATCGCGCCGCAGAAGGGGGTAAAGGTGTTTGGCATAGACGCAGAGTTGTTCCAATTCTCGATCTTCGTAATCGATAATCTGCGATAGGAATTCATACAGACGGATAAAGCTCTGGAGGTTCTTTTTGAACAGATCGAGCTGGTCAATCTGTTCGCCAGCGGCCTTTAGCTCTGATTCGGCTTGTTTCAGGGCAGTGCCAGCGCGTTTTTGTTCCATGGCCTGTCGGCGGGCAGTGTTTGCCAGTTTGTAGCGCTGCTTAAAGCGATCGACGGCGGGCTGGCAGTGGTAGGCAAGCTTAGCATTGGCGGCCTTGGGATTAAAGAATGCCTGGGTAAAGGCGTCTACTTCGTTCCAGTGGTAAATGCCCGCTTTATCCAGAGTGTTTTGGAGGTCGTAGATTAGCTGTGGGTCGGAGACGTCGGCTAGTTCAGCCTTGTTGTAATAGGGCAAAAAAGCTTCGAGGATGTCCTGGGGGTCGTTAAAGAAATCGAGGATAAAGGTTTTTTTGCCAGGGAAGAGGCGATTGAGACGGGAGAGGGCTTGCACGCAGTCTACGCCGTGAAGTTTTTTATCCACGTACATGGCGCAGAGTTTGGGCTGGTCGAAGCCGGTCTGAAACTTGTTAGCGACGATCATGACGTTGTAGTCAGCCGTATCAAAGGCCTTCCTCATGTCACGTCCCTTTAGTTCAGGGTTGAGGCGGGTACTGGTTTCGCTAACTTCTTCAGGGATGGCCTCATCCGGGGGCACTTTGCCAGAAAATGCTACCAGGGGATATACATCGGTGTAGCCCTTGTCTTGGACATAGGCTTTTAAGGCGAGGTGATAGCGTACCGCTTCTGGACGGCTGGTCGTAACCACCATGGCTTTGGCTTGGCCATTGAACAGGTGGCTGACATGCTCGCGGAAGTGCTCGACAATGACCTCTACTTTTTGGTTGATGTTATAAGGGTGCAGGCGAACCCAGCGGGCCAGCTTGGTGCGGGCCTGTTTGGAATCCACCTCTTGGGCATCGGCATCGGGATGGGCAATCTTCCAGGCGGTGGCGTAGGTGGTGTAGTTCAGCAGCACATCAAGGATGAAGCCTTCTTCGATGGCCTGCCGCATGGAGTAGAGATGAAACGGGTCCGGCTTGTTGTCAGCGCTGGGGGGCTGCTGGGGCTTGGGCGGACGGCCAAACAGTTCCAGGGTTTTGGCTTTGGGGGTGGCGGTAAAGGCATAGTAGCTGATGCGATCGCACGGTCCTCGGGCCTGTACAGCCGCATCCATTAAGTCTTCGGCACTGATTTCTTCGGTGTCAGAATGGTCGCTGTCTATTTCACTGCCCAGAATGGCTTTGAGTTTGCTGGCGGCGGATCCGGTCTGGGAGGAGTGGGCTTCATCGGCAATGACGGCATAGCGACCGCTGGCGAGGGCGGGGTATTTATCCAGGGCTTCGAACAGGGCAGGAAAGGTTTGGATGGTGACGATGATGATGCGGGTTTTACTGGATAGGGCCTCGGCCAGCTGCTCTGACTTGCTCTGGCCCTCGCGGGTAATGGGGACCACAACGCCCTGGGCGTGTTCGAACTGGTAAATGGTGTCCTGTAGCTGGCTATCGAGAACGGTGCGATCGGTGACGACGATGATGGAGCTAAATAGCTTATTACCGTCGTCGGTATAGAGGGAGGCCAGCTGGTGGGCGGTCCAGGCGATGGAGTTGGCTTTACCGGACCCGGCGCTGTGCTGAATCAAGTACCGCTGGCCAGCTCCTTCCTGGCGGGTGGTGTCGATCAGCTGGTTCACCACCTGCCACTGGTGGTAACGGGGGAAGATTAGTTTCTCTTTGGGTTTAACGGAACCATCAAAGTCTTCTTCCTTAGGCTTTTGCAGGTGCAGGAAGCGTCCCAGGACCTTCAACCAGGCATCGGGCTGAAACAGCTCTTCCCACAGGTATGATGTGGCGTAGGTGGTTTCATCCTTGGGGGCTGGGTTGCCTGCGCCGCCGTCTTTAGTGCCTTGGTTAAAGGGTAAAAAGAACGTATCTTTGCCCTCCAGTTTGGTGGTCATGGCCACGTCTTGCTGGCTGACAGCAAAATGCACCAGGGCACCGCGCTTAAAGGTGAGTAGGGGTTCGGCTTTGCGGGTGAGGGGATCTTTTACGGGCCGGTCGTTGCAATACTGGTGTTTGGCGTTTTCGATGGATTGTTTGAACTCGCTTTTGAGTTCTAGGGTGGCGGTGGGGATGCCGTTGACGAATAGTACCAGGTCGAGGCGGGGGTTATAGTCGCCTTTGCGAGCGTGGGGCGAGTAGGAGACTTCGGGCACTACCCGCAGGCGATTGGCCTGGTAGCGGGCCTGGGTGTCGGGGTTCATGCCGTGGTCGGGCTTAAAGCTGCACAGCTCGATTTTGACGCCGGGTATTTTGTAGCCGTGGCGCAGGACGTCCAGGGTGCCGCTTTTTTCGAGGGTGCGGACGGTTTTTTGAATGAGGACGCCTGCGGGGTCGCTGGGGTTATTTTTGCAGAGCTTTTGCCAGCGATCGGGCCAGGCGGTTTGGAAGTAGGCTAGCAAATCTTCGGTATACAGTGCAGTGGTGGGGTTATAGCCTGCGGATTTGCCGACGAGCCAGCCCTGGGCGGCCATGGCGTCAATGATGTCTTGCTGGAAAGGGATCTCTTTGCTGTCGGCCATGATGTCTTCCAGTTGGAATTCGGCGTATAACTTAGGTTCTTATCCTATGATTCACTTTTCAGTGCGATAAGATTCCTCTCAGGCAATGATTAAATTGTGCGATCGCAAATTCAAGGTCAACATTCTAAAACTTACCGAATGATAGGCAATGATCATTCCACTGCCCATATCAGCTGATCTGCCATTACCCTTTCCACAAAGGGCAATTTCTCCAATCAGACGGAAAACCCATAGCTGTAACGTCAACGTTGTGATGATTAATCAAATCTATCAAGCGCGTTTTCCAATGGTGGCCAGGACTAATCTGATTCACTAGATCGAGCATCAGCGTTAGCGTATTGTAAATTTTGCGTTTATTCGTTTGGCATAGTGAGGCTTCTTTTTGTTTGGGGAGTTTAGGTGTTACAGGAAACTCTCGGTTCCAGAGCCTAGAGTGATGGGCACACAGATTACGCACAATGGTTAGGTGGTGCAGTAGCGATGTTAGAATCTTTTCATCTAAACCATACTCAGCGGCTACAGCATTTCTATCTTGACGGTAACGAGTATTGCTGTACCAATTTGAGAGCTGCCCAAAGGTCATGACCTCAACTAATGCCCAAATCGGAGGTAAGGCTTCGTCGTAGGTTTGCTGAAGGTGACGTATAAACGTTTCTTTGCTATGAGATACTGCCTGTTTGATGGATTTATAGTGTTTGTCGTAGTCCCATTTGCGCCTGAATAATTCTCGGCGTAGATGGCAGTGTGCTCCATGTTTATGGCCCATATGGTAAGCCCAGGCTGCCCTTATAGATACTTCAATTCGCTCCATGGCATCCATTACCAGTAGTCGAAATTCTCGATCGAATATGTATAGGTTGAGTACGGCCTCAAAATCCGTACCTGGACGGAATCGATGAGTACTATGGTCTGCTTCAAACGGTAGCCAGTAAGCACTAAGGCGATAGTAATTTAGGTGGGCCATGTAGTAGCAGGCTTGCTGATGATCTTGGACGATCAGGCCACGACTTACCAGGAGATTGACTTGCTCTTGAAGGGTAAGTGGCGGTTTATTAAAGCGCATAGCCCCCTAAAAATGAGGAACCCCCCAGGGTGCGCATCGTTGAGAGGCGTGGGGGGTATTATTGCCTTCAATATAGCTCGGGCGGTGCGAGATGCCAAATCTGTCCGAACTATGGATATAGCGTTTCCTAGTCTGGTGAGGTGCAATAGCAGCAGTGAGTAAACCACCCTAAAAGATCTTCTATTGATACTTCATCGAATGCTTTATCAATAGCTTCTTTGAGGTCAACGTAAGTTTTTGCTCCAATCGCTCGTAGACGTGTTTTGATTTTAGACCAACAATTTTCAATCGGTGAAAAATCAGGTGAGTAGGGAGGTAAATAAATCAACCGAGCACCTGCTGCCTTGATCAAGGCTTCGACATCTTTGCCAAGATGAACAGTGCAATTATCCAGAA
>NZ_JADEXP010000213.1 GCF_015207065.1 Leptolyngbya cf. ectocarpi LEGE 11479
CTTCTACAGTCGTGGGTCGAGACACCTCAAACACACAGTCGGTCAGGGATGCATTTAGAAGCGGCACCCGAACAGCGATGCCGTTGAGTTTGCCCTGGAGTTCGGGGTAGATCATGGTGATGGCTGTGGCTGAGCCCGTGGTCGTGGGAATCAGCGATAGTCCAGTGGCCCGAGCCCGGCGCAGATCCTTATGGGGCTTATCAACGATGGTTTGGGTGTTAGTTTGATCGTGAATGGTGGTAATCACCCCGTGCTGGATACCCAGACCTTCTTGGATCACTTTGACAACGGGGGCTAGACAGTTAGTGGTGCAGGAGGCTGCCGTCAGTAGGTGATGCTCCGTTGGCTTATAGAGATGATCGTTAATACCGTAGACAATATTGAGGGCACCCTGTTTAACAGGGGCCGCCACGATCACTTTTTGGACACCCCGCTGGAAATAGGGGTCTAGCAGCTCCGGAGTACGAAACTGCCCCGAGCATTCTAAGACAATGTCTGCACCAAGCTCATCCCAGGGCACATCGCCCGGTGTAGCATGGGCGCTAAAGCTGACCGGCTTGCCATCGATCACGATGCCGTCATCGCTAACCGTTTCAACGTCTGGAGCCCAGCGTCCATGGACAGAGTCAAACTTTAATAAGTGGGCAGCGGTGACCGCTCCGCCCGTGATTTCGTTGATGTGTACAAAGTCTAGGTGGGGCCAAGCCGCACGTAGAACTAAGCGACCGATTCTGCCAAAACCGTTAACTGCAATTCTTGCCATAGCCCAGATTCACCTAGCGGAGGGTATTTTTATTATTTCAATTTAAGTTGAAATGTCAAGTAGGCTACAACACATATAATTGGCTTTATGTCGTAACCGCTCCAAAACATACGCTCAGCCGTCTAATTTACTCGATGCTTGACACCAGCAGTTATCGAGTTATCTCTTGTATCTGTACCAATACTCCTTGTACCCTGTTTCCGGCATTTCCCACATTATATTTCTAAACTTTCCCAGTCAAGCAATAAACAAATCTGTTCGGCTAGCCTCGCAGCATCAAATGGTTTACAAATGATGCCTTGAATATCCAACTCTTTCAAAGAGTTTTGTTCTTTTTGTAGGGCTTTGGCTGTCATGAAAATAACGGGAATTTTTTGAGTAGCGGTTATGTTTCTGAGCTGGTGCAATACGCCAATACCATCCAGAACAGGCATCATCACATCCAGGAGGATGAGATCAGGGGGCGTGGCCTGAGCCAGCAATAATCCCTCTTTTCCAGAACTTGCCTTCAAGATTTCCCAGTTAGTGGTTGCCTGAAGGGAAAACTGGATAGTCTTAATAATAGACTGATCGTCATCAACAATCAAAATCTGTTTACGAGTCATTATTGTTCATCCTCCAAACCTTGAAACGGGATAGTGAAGAAAAACTGGCTGCCTTCGCCTAAAACGCTCTCCGCCCAGATTCGTCCATTGTGTTGTCCAATGATTTGACGACAAATCGCTAGCCCGAGTCCTGTGCCGCCTTTTTGCCGGGAATCGGTGGAATCAACTTGCTGAAAACGCTCAAAGATATCTTCAAGCCTGTTCTCAGGAATGCCTGTGCCTTCGTCTTTGATCGCAAATAAGACATCATGATCCTGGCGTTCTGCACTGAGGGAAACGTTAGAATTCGGCTCAGAAAATTTAATCGCATTGCTCAAAAGGTTGATCAAGACCTGAATCAAGCGACCTTCATCCGCATAAACCTCGATCTCTTGAGTCGCAATATTGAGCGTAATTTTTTTTTCATTAGCAATAACCTGCACGGCTTTTGTGGCCTGGGAGAGTAAGACTGATGTATTAATGGGGGCTCTAGAGAGTTGAATTCTGCCAGACTCTAGACTCTCCAGTTCCAAAATATCCCTGACGATACTCATCAAACGCACACTGTTATCATAGGCGATTCTAATGGCTTCTTCACCGTTCTCAGAGTCAGGTTTGATGTGTTTCTCAGACAGTAATTGCAACATGCCTAGTATCCCGGTTAGGGGGGTGCGCAGTTCATGGCTGACAACGGAAAGAAACTCGTCTTTCATCCGTTCAACAGCTTTGCGATCGCTAATATCACTGGCCAAGGCAAAAAAACCTTTTACCTCACCCGAGGCTAGCCGATGGGGAATATAGTTGACGTTTACCCAACCAGAGTCTTGTTCTAGCGAAGGAAACTCAATATCAAAACTCACTTCTTGGCCAGAAAGGACAGTATCTACATAGTGAAAAACCTGCTGGTAAAGCGCTTCTCCCAAAACTGAAGCTAGGTGCAAGCCTTCAACTTCGGCTGACGGTCTTTCAAACCACTTGTCATAAGCCTGGTTGCTCAACCGACAGTAACGTTGGGCATCGACGTAAGAAATCCAAGCAGGAATCGCATCGGTTACCAAGCGCAACTGCTCGGAACGTCGGTGCAAGGTTTCTTCCACTTGCTTGATGTCATCAATATCGATAAAGCTCAATACCAGACCCTGGCAATCGCCTTTTTCATCCCAATAGAGATTAACTCGCAGCAACAGCTGACTGCCTGATGACTGTAACAGCATTTCCTGCTCGATCGGCTGTCGTCGAGTCAACGCTTGCTGTAACAGCTCAATTAAGCCATAGGCATTCTCCTGGCCCGGAGGACACATCAGGTTGTGAGACAGTTCTGTGAGTGGACGATCAATGTCACCTTCTCTCAGGCTGATTGCTTTAGTGGCCGCTGGCGTATACTTACGAATATTTAAGTCCAGATCTAGAAAGACAACGCCAATATCCGTGCTCCTCAACAAATTATCGAGGTCATTGTTGAGTTCAAGCAGTTCCTGAATTTTTGACTGATACTCAGCGTTAACGGTATAGAGTTCCTCATTAACAGAATGGAGTTCTTCGTTAGTACTTTGCAGCTCTTCGTTGGAGGCAATTAACTCTTCATTCGTCGCTTGTTGCTCTTCGTTAGTGGTTTCTAGTTCTTCAATGGTCGTTTGTAAATTCTCTCGAGTCTGCTGTAGTTCGTACTCCAGCTCTCCAATTTGGTTGATGGTTTCAGCATCCACTTCAAATGTCTGGTCTGAAATTGTCGTCGAATGTCTCGCTTCCTCCTCCAACAGTACAATTAGGAACTTTCCTTTCTGGGATTCATTGCTCTCTATCCCGACTTTGAGATTGATCGTTCGCAGATTGTCTGAGTCGGACAGCCTAATCCCTGCGTACAGTACTGCTGCTTGTTCTCGTTTGGCGCGGTGTAAGGCTGTCGATAACGGTAGCTGTAACGGCGGAGGGACAATCGATATGACATCTAGATTAGCTTCGCCGAGTGGCAATCTGAGCAAATCTGCCCCGTCATAAAAAACGCGCAGAAGTTTATTGCTTTCATTGATCAGTAGGCAAGTCGAGCGGCGATCGCCAAAACAGAAGCTAAAGACTTGTCCCAGGATCCGATCTGAACGCGGCTGAGCGCGTTTGAAACTAGTTGGAGATAAGGGTAAAGCTACGAGCGGAGTTCTGGTAATGGGTGCCAAAGTCAGTTGACTGTCTCGCTGCTTTTGATACATTTTCCACTTAGAGTGAAGCGTTGAAAACTCGCCTGCCAGAGGCCCCAGCACCTCTGCACCCCCTAAAAAAAGAATACCCTCTGAGGCCAAAGAAAAATGCAGCATGCGCAATACCTGCTGCTGCAACTGAGGCTTCATGTAGATCAGCACATTGCGACAGCTAATCAAATTCATTTTAGAAAAGCCTGCATTTTGGGCTAAGTTATGAGGGGCAAAAATGAGGAGTTCTCGCAGCTGCCTGTGAACCTGATAGCCCTCGGATTTGGTAATAAAATAACGTTCTAGCCGCTCGACAGAAATATCTTTGCGAATGCTTAAAGGATATATCCCCTTAGAAGCGGTTTCTAGCGATGAGTTATCCAAGTCGGTGGCAAAAATTTTAATGCTCAACGCTCGGTTGGCTTTGCGAACGGCTTCATCGGCTAATATCGCCATCGTGTAAGCTTCTTCTCCCGTCGCACAGCCTGCGACCCAAATCCGCAGCTGTTGGTGATCGTCCAAACTTTCAATCAGCGGCGGTAAAACGTTGGTTTCTATAAAGTGCCAAGCATCGAGATCCCGGAAAAACCTTGTTGACCCAATCAAAAAGTCTTGAATGAGTAGTTGACGCTCGGGTTCAGAACTTTCAAGATAAGTGATATAGGTTTGCAGCGACTGATAGTTATTCAGAGCACAGCGATGATAAATTCGCCTCGACAGGGTGCCAATTTTGTATTGAGAGAAATCGACAGCTTGTTGATCATTGAGTAAACCTAATACATGATTGAGCTGTGCTGGATCGATCAGATTCTCTGTCAGCTGTTCAGCTAAAGGGATATTGAGCGTAATCCGCACGATTTCATAAATTGTTTGAGCTAAGTCGTGGGGCGATAGTACTTCGTCGACCAACCCTGTCGGCAGCGCGTTAGCAGGCATGCCACTAAACTGTGCCGTTTCTGGAGACTGAATTAGCGCTAGCCCCCCGGCCTCCCCAATGGCCTGTAGACCTTTTGTGCCATCGCTGCCTGTACCTGAGAGCAAAACGCCCATGGCGCGGTCTCTGTAGGCTTGGGCTAAAGATTCGAAGAAGATATCAATGGGAAAGTTGATCCGCTCTGGTTCTTTTTGCTGAAAGCAAAGGCAGCCTTCCGACACCACGATATTGGTCTGGGGCGGAATCACGTAAACCGAATCGGGCATAATCTTCATGCCATCTTCGATTTGATAAACGCGCAGGGCGGTTTTACGTTGCAGCAATTCTTGCATCAAGCTTTTAAAGCTAGGGGAGAGATGCTGAATGACAACGAACGCTGCGCCAATATCCTGAGGGACGTTCTCAAAAAATTCTTCTAAGGCCTGCAAACCCCCTGCCGAGGCACCAATACCGACAACAAAGAAGCGATTGTCGTCGGTATTATCAGAGTTGGCAAGCGTAGGACCGTTATGGTGAGCACTCGGCATATCAAACAAATATTTTGAATCTAAGCAACTTATGCCTAGAGCGGCAAAGCAGATACCGACGACAGATCACGCACCTACCAGGAAGTGAAAAGATCGGCTGCTGTTAAAAGACGCACAACAGAAAGGACCTTTGAACAGATGAACAGCAGCGCTTGCCTGTCGGCAGAATATTAACTTTTATTAATATTATTCAATATAACGCAATATAACGAATTTCTTAATAATTTCTACCTAAAGGTGTTTGGTTTACTCGCCTCTGTTCATATACAGAAGCTGTGATATTACTGATGGATAGGGATTCTAATGTTGCATGGAATATTCGGTTGTCCGTCCCAAAGGCCGCTATCTGCGGACTGGAAGCAGGTTTACCGAGACGCTGAGAACAAGGATGCGTCCAAAATAACTGTTACACAACGCTAATTATTAATTTAAAATAATTAATATTAGATTGACTTATTGAAAGAAGCAGTATTCAAAATCATCCCAGATACTGATTGAGCTATTGGGTGGTGCGCCTGTCGGTTCAATATCGGTTGGGAATCATCAGCCATGCATAGGGGCAGGCAACGTTGGCGTGCAGCTTGTTAAATTTTATTGTTTCTAAAAAAAAATGGAAGTTTCCCATATATCCAATGAAACCTTAACTAATGTTGAAGACGGGTGCCCTTATAAATGAAGGCGTTGCTGCTCTGAATTATGGTTTCATCTGCCAGATGTCGACATACAGTACATCTGGCAGATCGGTCCCTCTTCGAAGTCGGCAACGGCATAAACTAATTGCGAAATATATAGCAATTGCGAGACCTATAAACAGTTAGCAATTTATTATTCCGTTTTAGCAATGAACTATCAGACCAAAGGAATTCTGGCGGTTGTAGCATCTTCACTAGCAACGAGTTTACTAGTCGCGTGGCTTGTGCCTGAAAAGGTAAAAGGAGCATTGGCGGGTGGGGGAATCGGTGCAGTATCGATGATTGGTGCGATCGCAATCAATCGCCAGCAAGAAGACCGGTTACAAAAGGTGATTAGATCTAATATCAGTTCAATTAAACATGACAAGAGATTTACTGAATTGTCAGCTCAGTACAACACTATTGCCAATTCAGTTCAGTCTCTATCTGCTCAAACTAAAAAGATCGCATTAGAATCCTCTAAACACGATCAGAGATTTACTGAATTGTCAGCCCAATACGACACCATTGTCAGCTCAGTTCAATCTTTACCTGCTCAAATTGAAAAAAATGTACTAGATTCCTCTGCTGTCAGTGCAATTCAAAAAGAACTCGCCATCTTAAAGCAAAGCCTCGAAGCACCACCGACTGCAGTGTCTGAAGCAACGGACAGTGCTTCCGAAGCCCGCACGCACATGCTCGAGCGTATTGTCATGGACGGTAATGACGAAAATAGTGACGAGGAGGAGGAAGGTAGAGAAGTCGCCACCACCACCGCCTGGTTTCAATCTAGAAACGTAGAGCTCCAAAGTTCCTATCAGCCTGAGCCAGCGATTGATGAACTGTTGGACGATCTGGCCGTTTTTCTAGGCGACAACTATGAAATACTAGAGCGCTTCTATAAAAAACTAAAATTCTCCCTTGGGAAAAGATGTTCTTTTCCACTTCAAGATAAAAGTCAAAAGGAAATTTCCATTCATAATCTCTTCTTTAAAAAACTAAAAGATAGTTCACTACTATCAAAAGGATTCTATAACAAATCCGATAAAATTATTATCGCTACGACTCAAAACCAAGAAGATGTTAAATTCTTTCTTGAAGGAGGCTGGTTTGAACGTTTTGTCTACTACAAGATCGTAGACTTTTTAGATTCAATAGGAGCCGATTACCAGGTACTGAGAAATCTGGATATTACCTACGAAAACGAGGATCATTTTGAACTAGATATCTTCTTTATGATTCAAGGTCAGCCCCTCCTGGTCGAGTGTAAAGCAGGCAAACAATTTGACAGCGGCATTGCAACCTTTACCAAACATAAGCAGCGGTTATCGTTACAGCCAGAAAATGCAGTTTTTGTCGCCCTTGAGCTTGAGGAACGTCTAACCGCAGTTCGCACTAAGCGCATGGGGGTGACTGTAGCTAACAAAGATACCTTGCTCTCTCATCTTGATCAGCTGCTGACAAGTATGGGAATAGGTCAGGATGCTGAGGTTGTAGCATCAACCAAAGCGGCCTTGGAAGATAGCTCCCGAAGTATGGAGACCTCTGCTGCAGTGGTGGATGCCGACACCCCAGATGCCGCTAACACAGTTGATCTAAAGCGGGTTTTTAGTAAGAAAAAAATAAACTTAGCTCCTGAATATAGAAAAGTTGTCATTAGCGAACTGATTCAGATATTTCAAGAGCCTGATGTAGCGCTCAACTTTACTCAGCTGATCCGAGAAATCAAAGACAAGCTAACAAATACCCCCAACGAATTATCTAGGAATAAGCTGACTGAGATTCTAGACACTCTAAGAAGATCGCACTGTTTTTTAACCAAATCCAAGCGGACTGTCCGTAACGTTGGCAAACCCATTGAGCGGCTGACTTCAACTAATATTGATACGTTAGAACAGCGCTGCTTACGCTACTACATGAAAGAAGTATCAAAAGAAGTTGGCCCTAACTTTTTTGATGATCCTGCCAATGTCGCTCAGTTTAATCAACTGACCCATGGTGAGATTTCTCTCCAAAGCTGATTTTAGGTTCACTAGTGGAGCCTGTTTGGGTTATTTTCTGAATTTCATAGCTGACGGACGAGTTCACAGTATCAGAAGATGGCTGTGTCAACTCTCCAGGACGAATAGAATCAACCCAGTGGAAAACAGCCCGTCGCCGTACGACTTCGGTTTGTAAGTCTTTGGGACAGATCAGTTCTATCCGAGTGGGTTCAGGGCTCCAGGCAAACCGGACACATTCCACATGGGGGGAATCGCCCTGATGATGTCGCAGCAGACCATAGGCTGCCTGGGTAACTGGAATTACCGGTGCACTGATAATGTCAACGGGTAACACGATCTCAACATCGTCCTTGGCTGTTGATACAGCTAGTTTAAATTGCAGCCTGTCGCCAGTTATCAGCTGCAGTTTGTTGAGAGTCTGGATGACAGCGAGAGAATATTTCTCTAATCGATTGGACTCAATTGTAAGACTATCTGTCGCCTGGTCTGACGTATTGGGTAGCGTGAGTTCAGTCACGGCTCCAGTAGAGCTAATACGTTCCAAACTGAGGGTAGCTGTTGTTGGTACGGGGGTTTCTGTTGGTGGAGCGGCGTCCCAATCGTAGCGGAGGAACACCACACTATCGGGATTATATTCACGACGGTCAAGGGACAAGGTGACGCTGCGAATCTGCTGACTGGTCCCTTCACCAACAGGAACGTTACGGGTGGCATGGGCGGCATTGGAGATCAGCAGACGGTTATATTCAGGATCTTCAAAGACCATAAATTGTGGCCGCAGGGGCAGGGGCAACGTGGTTTCATCAGTTATCCGTAGGGGAAACATAAGCGTTTGTCGGAAGTTGTCATTATCACCGGGTCTAACGGGTTTAACACTGGCAGTCACTAGGATCGAGGCGCCTAATGCCTGACTGGATAACACATCACTCAATGTCGGTGACTGCTGTGGCGTTTGAGGCGGCAGTACAAAACGTGCCGGGTTACTAGGATCTGGCTGATATGTGAAGGTCGTCCCCTCATCCGTAATGGTGAGCTGAATCTCCCAGGTAGTCGAGGTGGTATCCCCTGCGGAATTCTCGGAGGTAAATACAACGTTTTGGGCACTGTCAAGGGTGATGGTCTGCTCATCCGATAGCGCTGGCGATGCCACTAGCGTAAATAGCAAGTCCCCATTCCAGCTGGAGGTAACTGCTCCATTTAAAGGCGTTTGCAAAATCATCTTGAGTCCCTGGGCCGGGTTTGTACCGCACTCGGCAAAGAAGGCCGTATCGACAGGGGTATCGGCAGCCAGGCTGGACTGCTTGATGTGAAAATAGCTGGCCCAGGTTTGTAGGGCGCTGTCAGCCGCCGTGTTTTCAGGCAGGGGAACAGGTCGCGGCATCCGATGCTGGACGGGAATGCTGCCAGATACCAGTGGGCTCGGATTGTGGGTTGTTTGGGTAAAGAGCTGATGGCGAATGGCAAATGGGACACCAGGGCGATTGCCTGTTAGCAAATAGTGAAAGGTGCCAGGGAGAACCGGTTGCCACTGTTGCAGTCGCTGTTGGCTGTCGGCACCATCATTGCTGCCACTATGCTCAACTGGTGGCAGCGCTGGCAACGGCGGATTTGGCAGTACAGGCAGGAGACTGCGAATGGCGGCTGCCCGAAAATTGGCCGGTAGGCCAGCGGTGGGATGCTCCGACTGAGCAGAGGAACGAAACTGGACTGGATAGTGGGGGGCTTGCCACCATCGAGTTTGGGTGGGGCCATCAATGGGACCGAGGGTTCCCTGTTGTTCCTGGGTATATTGCACGCTTAGACGGAGGGCGCTCAGGCCCCAGGGCCAGGCGGCGGTGGAAGTATCACTGGAGAGAGTTGGGGGCCGTTCTCGCAAATAGAGGGGTTGAACGCCCGTCACCTGGGGCGGTGCAATTTCAAAGGCGCTGAGGGAGGCAGGCAGCTGAGGGCCGCCAAACTGTCCCTCTCGAAAACGTATCTGTTGTGGGGTGGCCCGTAGCCGAAAGACTGGCTGACAGAGAGATTTTGGCGGTTGTAAATCGGTGACGACGGCAAATGCATAGGAAATGGTGACGGTGGCGTCTGTGGGAGATTGGGGGGTACGGTTGGTGTTGATTTCACGGAATCGTAAGAGGGCAATGGCTGACTCTGGGGCTAGTCGCTGGTGGGTTTCCCTGGCCCAGAACAGGTTACGTTCCCGCAGGTTTTCTTGCTGTTGTTGGAGTTCGATATCGGTCAGGGTATCATCATCGGCAGGGCTGGGAATCTCCTCTAAACGGCTGGCCACGGGGAGTAGGGTCCCAGCGGTGCGATCAAGGCAGAGCAATTCGGTAGAAACCAGGCTGGGATTAGATGAAGCGGCAGAGACAGGCCGAAATTCTAGCCCTAGGTAAGGGCTCACAGTCAAGCTCAGGGGCATTTCGTTCGGGTGGCTGTGGCGGCCCGATGCTGGAATCAACGTAGCGGCGGTGTGCCGTTCTAGAGAACTCTTGTTATTTAGAAGGGGGCTGAGCTGTAGCCCGCTGAGATACCAGCCCTCAGGATATGGACGGTTAAGACGACGGACCTGAGGCAAGCCTTGGCGGATATGATGACGCACCTCCGTGGGGCTAAAGGCACGGTTGTAGATGGCTACTAGATGATAGTCGCCGAGCCAGGCCCGTCTGTCATCGATTTGGATGTTGCCATCTTCCTTTTTTTGTTCGTTAGCCAACATCAGGTGGAAGTCGTCATCCCAGTTTCGGAACGTGCCGCCAACAGTATTTTCTGTCTCGATCAGATTACCGTCGGCATCGGTGGTATAGAGTCGGATTGTGCCATTAGCAGCGCGGGTAAAGATAATGGGAACCAGGCTAGCTGTTACCGGTTCAAGTTCGACCGGTGTGCGACTCCCCCTTGGCTCATCTCTTAAAAGACCATTGTTAGTGGTGTTTGTAGTTCGCAGGCGGGTTAAGTAAAAGTTGTTGTTTGGTGCTACAGGGTCATCATCTGTCTCGGGGGGGAGGGAAAAATCTTGCCCCAGGGTAATGTTACGCTCAGTGGAATTTTTTGAAAGGCTGACGAGGCGGGCAGGACCGTTTTGGGATAAGGGTTGAGTCGAATTTGGAGCGCTAGCAGGTTTTACCCACACGGCAATGGTGATCTCATTGGTGCGCTGACAGGCTGTGGTCAAACGGCGGGCAGGCTGAATGGAGCGAATCAGCGTGCGTGCTTTAATTCGCAGACCTCCACCGGGAATCCATTCGGTAATATCTGGGGAGTTAGTATCGTTCAGGATGCGCAAATTGAGGGGAGTATCGCTGACCCCTGAAACATCATTAACTTGGTTGCCACTGCCTTCTTCAAAGGTGTAGAGAGCCTGTAATCCATTGTTTATATCCCTAGGCTGCTCGGGAGTGGCGAAAAGGCTGTCCTGTCGCCACACTAGGGGGTGATCGGTGGCCAGGGCTGACTGGGGTTGACGCTGATTAGAGGCAGCCGGTGGGCTGTTGGGTCGTACAGGATTAAAGGCATAGCGGAGGGCGGTGGAGCGACTCAGCTGGGCAGGGGTGTTGGGG
>NZ_JADEXP010000003.1:0-67500 GCF_015207065.1 Leptolyngbya cf. ectocarpi LEGE 11479
ATGTAGGGTCGCTCCATGGAACGACCCTACATGGGAATTTCCCAAAATTATTTACCAATTTGCCACAGCAAAAATTGCTGATTAGGCTCAATCGCCACGCCATCCACACCAGACGCGGCAAATACATAGTCCTTGTTTTGCCAGAGAGGAATGTAGGGCACATCGTCTACCATGGCCTGCTGGAGATCCTTAAACAGACCATCGCGGACTGATTCATCCAGTTCCGCACTTTGTTTGGCCAGCAGCTCATTGGTCTTAGCACTGTAATAAAACGAGCCATTACCCTGGGTGGCTCCTTGTTCACAAAGCGTTTCTTCCGAGCCTTGATCGCAGCTCAAAAACGGCTGCACAAAGTTATCAGGGTCAAAATAATCCGGGTACCAGTTGGACAGCACGCTGGGATAAATGCCTTTCTCCACGTTCTCCCAAAGTGTGGCCGATTCAGCAGTGCTCACTTGCACATTCACCAAACCAGACATGTTGGACTCAATCGCCTCTTTGAGCGTGTTAGCCACCACACTACGCGTCGTCGAGGACGTCGGGTACCAAATCTCAAACTCTAGGGGATTAGCTGTCGTAATCCCTGCTTCCTCTAAAAAGTCCTTAGCCTGGCCATAGTCACCATCACCATAACTGGTTTCAAACACAGGCTCATGCACATCAAAACTTTTAGGAATCAGGCTATAGAGAGGCTCAGCCTGGCCTTGAAACGCCCGATCATTGATCAAGTTGCGATCGATCATCGTTGCCACCGCCTTGCGCACATTCAAATCATCAAAGGGAGCAATCTTTTGATTGAGGGACATATAGTTAACCACCGTCGAACCCGCTTCAATGACGGTCCAGCCCCCTTGGTCCGCCCCTCGTTCTAACGCGGCAATTTGCTCAGGATCTAGGGTTTGATAAGCCACATCCAAACCGCCAGACTGGAAGGTGTTGTACAGGTTAGCCGGACTGGAAAAAATCTGGATATCAATACCGTCATTGACAGGTGCTTCTCCCCAATAGTCTGGATTAGCATCCAGCTTAATTACATCGCTGCTAAAAGATGCCAGCTTGTACGGCCCCGATCCTAGAAATTCTTCAGGTTTAAACTGGGCATCACCAATGGTATAGGCCTCAGGCGGCACTGGGGTTACGCCCCAAAATGTCAGCAGCGAGGTAAATGCCGCAAACGGCTGTTTTAGCGTAATCGTCAGCTCATACTCGCTCTTCGCCTCAACCGTCGCAATCTTCTCCGACAGTAAGAAGGCTGGTCGGCCACCATTATCCATAAAGCGCTGGATTGAAAACGCCATCACCTCGGCATTAAACCCGGAGCCATCGTGGAGCGTCACCCCCTCGCGTAGGGGGATCGTATAAGTGAGCCCGTCATCGCTGATGGTGGGCATCTCAGTGGCTAGCTGAGGTTCTAGGGTCGTCGTTCCTGGTGCGTAGGTATAGAGCCGATCGCCTAGGTTATATAGCAAAATCCCAGGAAAAATTTCGTAGGCATCGGCCGGATCTAACGTGCGGGCACTCAGGGTAGTCCCCATGGATACACGACCGTCGGATGCAGGGGAACTCTCTTGCTCGTTACCGCCACAAGCAACAGCAAATAGAAAGCACAAACTAAAAAGGCCAATATAGTAACCTAGCGCTTGCCATGGCCTGAGCCAACGATGCTTACCCAAGAACTGAACCGACATAAGCGATCTCCGATACGCGATTAAACTGCGACAGCCTGCTGCAATCAAATCCATCCCTCAGAGCCATCGATAACATCGAGTAGATCTAAAGAGATAGCCGTATTTCAGGTGCAGCCCATGGGTGCTATTTTTACCACCCTCGGAGATTTCAAGCAATGAAGTGATCTAAAAAGCTCAACGTCTGACAACTGTTTTCTCCTTTGGTGTCGCCTTTATTCTCTCACGCTGCCATGACTGTCATTATTGTTGTAGCGAGGTGTAGCGAGCCAACTATATGGGTGTAGCGAGCCAACTATATGGGTGTAGCGAGCCAACTATATGGGTGTAGCGAGCCAACTATATGGGTGTAGCGAGCCAACTATATGGGTGTAGCGAGCCAACTATATGGGTTTAACAGTCTAAAATAGCGTACGGCCAGCGAAGTCTCACCTGCCACCGTGTTTAGGCCTATTAAGTCCTATTCTTTAGGTAGTCGACAAACAACTATTCCCCCTCGAAACTGCGATAGAAATTTTCGATAATATCCTCGGTAGAGCTGGCCAATTTTCTAACAACTGCGGCTGCAACACCGTCACCCTCACGCATAATACCGATTAATAAATGTTTGGGCTCAATGCTCTCGCTATCTAGCTTATCGGCCTCATCCAAGGCAAGCTCGAACACCCGTTTTGCTCGCGGGGTAAATGGAATATCTTCATCGACAAATCCTGAACCGAGACCTATGATCTGCTCCACTTCGTGGCGGGCATCGTCAAGATTGATCGCCATGTCTGATAGGGCACTGGCAGCCTGATTCTCACCCTCTGCCATCATTCCCAGAAGAATCTGCTCTGTGCCAACGAAGTTATGGCCCATTTTTCGGGCTTCCTGTTGGGCCTGGACGATGATGGTACGAGCTTTGTCTGTGAAGCGTTCAAACATAGTGACCTCCCCGATCAGGAATTTGCCACCATCATAGCGACGCAGGCTAAAATCATGCATCAGCCAGGCCCAGTGGAAGGGCCAGTAACAGATACCGGCCCCAGACAAGATACCAGCTCTTAGATTATTCTTTGATCTCTTCTACGTCTGGTAGTTGATCATCGGCCCAGGTCAAGCCACGGGAAACCCATTGCCCTACGGCAACAGCCGCTAAGGTTAGGGCTGTTATTTTAAGCAAAAGGACCAGCAATCCACCAAACGCAGTCACCAACGTCACCAGAGCAATAGCTAACACCGCCAGCGCCGCTGCCAGCAATAGTTGAACAGGCTGAGTCTTGCGGAGAAGTTGCCAGGTGGCCTGGGTCTTGTCAGTTGCCACTGGCTGATACTGACTCCATAGGTGCAGCGCCTTGTCTGTGGCTTGAGTAGACAAATTACTGAGTCTAGGATCCAGGGTAATGCGTTGCTGATTGTCGGCATCAGCGGTAGGAGTACCCAGGCTAATGTGATGAGTCGATGCAGATTTTGCTAAAGTCATGGTTCGATCCTTATGTGAGAAGTTTGGATTGAGACTGGGGATAGGTGGCGCTAACAACCTGTCCCTTTTTGCTGACCTGATGCGCACGCACCTGACTGGCTCAGCAGTGGCAACATCTCTGGTATTTATCTGCCAGGGACGTTAAAGTACTACTGTACTAATAAATGCGCTCAGTCAAACCTATATATCTTTTCGTTAACAGCTAAATTTTAGGTTTTAGGCTCTCAGGTCGAGTGCTCAGAACCATGGGATCCCCCATACTAGAAAGGCTCGACGACACCATTTCACCATGCAGATACATCGTCTTAATGCTTGGTCAGACAACTATATTTTTTTGCTCTACGATGGCAATACAGCCGCTGTTGTGGACCCCACTGAGGCAAAACCTGTACTCGATAAGCTCGATGAGTTGGGCGCTGAACTGACCGCTATATTTAATACGCATCACCACGGGGACCATGTGGGTGGCAACCAGCAACTGCTGGCTGCATACCCCAAGGCAACGGTGTATGCCAGCGCTGTTGATCGCGATCGCATCCCCGGACAGCAGATCTTTCTCAACGATGGGGATACTGTTAATTTTTGCGATCGCATCGCCCAAATATTCTTTGTCCCTGGCCACACCCGAGGCCACATCGCCTACTACTTTGCCCCAGTCGCCGATGAACCGGGTGAACTGTTCTGTGGCGACACCCTGTTTGCAGGCGGCTGCGGACGTCTGTTTGAAGGCACACCAGCCCAAATGGTCGCGTCCCTCAGCAAGCTGCGGCAGTTGCCAGACAATACCCGCATCTGGTGCGCCCATGAATATACCCTGAGCAACCTCAAATTTGCCGTTACCGTAGATGGTCAAAATCCAGACCTGCAGACGCGATACGCCCAGGTAAAGACCGCCAGAAAACGTAACGAAGCAACCGTGCCATCGCTGCTGAGCATTGAGAAAAAAACCAATCCCTTTTTACGCTGGGATCAGCCCGCCCTAAAGGCAACCGCCAAAATGCAAGAACCTGCCCGTGTCTTTGGCCGTATTCGCGGGATGAAAGACATGTTTTAGCCGCGCTAACATCCCCCATTCGGGTGATCTAGTCAGGTGACGCCATGGAACAAGCCCCGTTGTAAAGTATGGAAGATTTGAGAGAGACTGGACAATCTCCCTAGAAATCCTCAGTTATCCTGTCCGTATCCCCCATGGCCCTGGACATTCTTATTGTTGAAGACGATCCCATGATGCGTTTAGGTCTGACCCACTCTTTAGCGCCTAAACCCACCATCAATGTGATCGGCGAAGCAGACGACGGTTATCAAGGGGTGGCCATGGCAAAAGCGCAGCAGCCCGCTGTCGTACTTATGGATGTTGGTATGCCCCGTCTCGATGGCATCGCTGCCACCCAGCAAATTAAACAAGCCTTTCCCCATATCCGGGTGGTCATGTTTACCTCCCATACCGATCAAACTGAGGTGATCGCGGCGCTCTCCAGTGGAGCTGATGCCTATTGCATCAAGGGCACTAACCTGGATGCCCTGATGCAGGCCATTGCAGTGGCCGCCGCTGGTGGCATCTACCTAGATCCACAAGTTGCCCAACAAGCAATCGCCTGTTTAACCCATCAGTCTCCTGCGCCAGAGCATCCCTTATCCGCCCGAGAACTTGAGGTGCTCAAGCTGATTGTTGAAGGCTACAGTAATCCAGAGATTGGCGAGCAGTTATTCTTAAGTACCAATACCGTCAAAACCTACGTTAAGGGCATCATGAACAAACTGGTGGTCAATGACCGGGTACAGGCTGCCGTGGTGGCCCTACGTAGAGGATGGGTGAAGTGACAACGGCAGCGTTACCCAAAAAGTAGTCCCTTGCCCTACTTCAGAATCCACACCGATGGTGCCACCATGGGCATGGACAATTTGCTGAGCGATATGTAGACCCAGCCCCACACTCAGGTGCCGACGGCGATGCCCCTGGGAATAGAGGCTAAAAAGGTGAGCGCATTGCTCCGCTGTCATTCCCACACCATTGTCACGCACGGTACAGCGCAGACTAGGCTGCGGAGAGGACACCACCGAGGCCTGTACCCAAATCACAGTCCCAGGTGGGTTGTGGTGTAGCGCATTGATCATCAGGTTATGAAACACTCTCCAGAGCTGAGTGTTGTCGCCAGCTACCGATGGCAGATCGGCAGAGAGCTGATTGCGAATGGTGATTGTTGTCTCAGCCAGCTGAGGAGATAATTCTTGGCAAATAGACGCAATCAGAGAGTAGAGATTGACCGCCTGTCGCTGCAGCATGAGACCTTTCAGCTTATTATTGTGAGCCTCAAGCAAACTGTTGATCAGCACTAGCTGGCGCTCTCCACTCTGGAGCATTTGCTCTAGCAATACCCGATCCATAGGGATTGTTTGCCCATGCTGAGCGAGCAAACTTTTGACTAGCAACTGTGTCCCGGTTACGGGATTACGTAAATCGTGGGACACCGCATGCAAAAAGGTTTGAACCTCTTGGCGGGCCTCGAACTCTTGATACCGCAGGCGCTCATAAAGAAACACACCTAAATCAGCCACAATACACACCCACACCAAATAGATATAGGCAGAGACCGTCCCGAACATTATATCCGAGCGCTCAGCTACCGTATCCGCTGTAAAAAAAGCGCCGATCACTAGAACAGTGAGGGGAATGAGCAGCGTTAGTTGCGATCGCACATGCAGCCGCCACCTCACCGGGACCAGTGTGGACTGGGACAAAAACACCATGGACCAAATAACCACATCGGAGTCATCCACATTACCGGCCATCACACCGGCCACTAGCAAGGTCAGGGTTACCCCAGCTGAAAACAACCAAAAAATCAGCCCCTGATGTCGTTTGCCCCAGGGAAGCGTCTGCAACCCCAAACCTAGAACAAACGACAGTCCCATCACACCGTTGACGAAAAAGTTGTCTAGCCCCACATCGTCAGGTCTCACCTGCCAAAGCCAAAATTCCAATAAGGTGATGGTGGCCAACACAAACGAAAAGAGTCCGATCAGTAGTCTGAGTCGCTGATACAAGAATCGCTGCCGCCACTGCCGATAGTCACTCAACACATTGGGTGCCAGTACTTTGACAGAAAAATAGTGCCCCCACCAGGCCTTCAAACGATTCAACATGATCGGTGCAGCAAGCGTTTACAGAGACGTTGACTCAAGGTTGGAGGAGAGTGAGGTATGCCAGCTGGCATACCTCACCCAGGCTCTCAGCCTACCGCAACACAAATGAGCTAATAAACCGGTCAACGTCGGTCTCATTACTATCGACGGCCACTAATACATAGGCTCGTTCATTCGCTAGATACAAACGCATATCGATGGCGCCATCATTGTCACTATAGCGATAGCGTCGCCCCGGATAGTTGCTAAGCTGCACATCAACTTCCGACGCCATCAGGGCATCGATATCTATGTCGTCAAATGTAGAGTCCCGTAGTTGATCCAGGACACTAGTGGCTCCTTGACTGAGAAACGCTGGGGGCAGATCAGCATAGGCAACCATATATTGACTGGTGGTTGTGAATGATTCAAACAGATGAATTTCAACCGGATCGCCTTCAATGTCGTCATCTTCAGTGGTGACCTCGGGCGGTGTGGGAAATGCGATCTCAAACCGCCCCGCAGACGATGAATACACAGACCCCTGGGCCAGCTGCCACGGTGCTACTGGCTCATAGGCCACCGCTGGCATTGTCGGCCATAGTCCCAGACCTGCCACTACCACAATCCCCTCCACCATCAATCGGCGGATCGCTTTACGTTGATTAGTACGCATACAATGATTCTCCAAAACTAGACCGTTGGAACCTACAGCTGTCCAACGCTTCTACACATTAGTTCTGGCCATCTAGAGTCCACTACGCCCAGTCGTCTCACCCAATCGGGTGAATAGTGCGCCACCCACAACTGATGATGAGCGCTCCGCCCGATTTAAATTTGCCTCAGACGAACCTGATTCTATAGAATGTTAGACTGCACTAGTTTTATTACGGGTCAAAGAAGGAGACTGGGCCATATAAACCGTTTACACGTTTGAAAACCTGTCCACCTAACGTTGGAAGCTGCTGCCAAATGTGTACACGCAATTTATCTGGGCCTGAGCAGAATCATTATGGCAAAACGGGTTCAGTTAGTTTTAAGTCAAGGCATTAGCAAGCTAGGCAATGAAGGCGACCTCGTCGAAGTGGCACCTGGCTATGCACGTAATTATTTGATCCCTCGCGGGTTGGGTTACCGGGCCACCCCGGGTGTGCTCAAGCAGGTTGAGCGTCGTCGTGAAGAGGAACGTCAGCGTCTAGAGCAGATTAGGAAGGATGCGGAAGCGATTAAGACTGCGATCGCAACCATTGGCCTCTTCACCATCAAGAAAGAAGTCGGTGAGAACGACGCCATCTTTGGTACCGTTACCGCTGATGAAGTCGCAGAACTCATTAAGACTAATACAGCTAAAGAAATCGACAAGCGCGACATTGAAGTACCCCCCATCAATAAACTGGGCGAGTACACCGTGCTGATCAAGCTCCACAGCGAAGTCACTGCTGAGCTCAAGCTGCGGGTCGCTTAATTCAGCTAAATGAGCGCCCTAAACCTCTTGGGTGGATGCAAGCGCCATCAACGAATCACGCGAAAAAAGCCCTAGATCGCTTCTAGATCTGGGGCTTTCTCATAGAGCAAAGAGTAACCACCAGAAGTCGTCAATGCTTAAAGGTGAGCAACGATTTAGGAAATCGCCGTGTGGCAGATGCCACACTACAGATAAAGCATTTATGACTGATATAATACAGATGAACTATAAAGCAGATTGTCCCACTCTGCCCTTCTGCGGCCTACTAAGTAGATAGCCAAAAGTAAACGTCTTTAACGTCGCTGGTTTCGACTCCGCTCAACCAGCTAATTTTGAGAAGATGAGGGCTGAGCGGAGTCGAAGCCCGGATTGATGGATAGTTTTGTCCATTCACTTAACCCAATCCGCCTAAGTTCACTTCAACTACTTTTCAAGCTTTTCTAGCTCACCTAATTTAACGTCACCCACCATATCGCCTGCAGGTTGTCATGGCTCAAGAGCGCAAATTTCAAGCAGACTTTGATCGCCTACCTCCCCAGAATATCGAGGCAGAGGAAGCTATTCTAGGCGGCATTTTGCTAGATCCAGAGGCCATTGGTCGGGTCACAGAAATCATCGTCCCTGAGGCGTTTTATATCGGTGGGCACCGCGAAATATATCGCGCTGCCGTAGAGCTGCAGGCCAAAGGCAAACCCACCGACCTGATGACCGTTGCTTCCTTACTCAAGGACAAAAACTTGCTCGAAAAAGCAGGTGGCCAGTCCCGTCTGGCGCAGCTATTTGACCGCACCATCAGCGCAGCCAACATCGACCAGTACGCCAAACTGGTGATGGAAAAATACACCCGCCGTCAGCTGATCCAAATCGGTGGCGAAATCGCCCAGCTGGGCTACGAAACAGAAAGTCCCCTAGAAACAGTCTTAGATCAGTCCGAGCAAAAAGTCTTTGGCCTCACCCAGGAGCGACCCCAGCAAGGGCTTACTGCCACTTCAGATATTCTCACCGAAACCTTTGACGATATTGAACAGCGCTCCATGGGTATGGTGCTGCCCGGTTTATCCTGTGGGTTTTATGATTTAGACGCCATGACCCAGGGTTTTCAGCGTTCTGACCTCATAATCGCCGCTGGGCGTCCGGCAATGGGAAAATGCTTGAGTGCCGATGCCAAAATTTTATTGGCTGATGGTTCTCTCAAAACTATTGAGGAAATTTACCAGCAGCGGCAGGGGCAATTATTAACTCTAAATAACCAGTGGCGTTTTGAAGTGACTCAACCCAGCGCCTTTGTAGATGACGGGATTAAACCTGTTTTTCAAGTCACAACACGACTGGGAAGGAAGATCAAAACAACCTATAGCCATCCCTATCTAACTATGGATGGATGGCTACCTCTGAGTAGTTTAAGCGTTGGCGAGAAAATCGCTATTCCTAGAAAATTACAAGTTTTTGGTTCACAAGCTTTACCAGCTCATCAGGTTAAACTCTTGGGCTATTTAATCGGTGATGGAAGCCTGACAGGTAATGCTGCCACCTTCACCCATGAAAATCCGCTACTGCAAACTGACTTCACAGCAGCAGCAAGCCAGTTTTCTTACAAAACCCTACGTCGGACAGGCAAAAATCCTGTAGCTGCGTGGCTTGATGGAATCGGATTGTGGGGATTAACTGCTCACGATCAGCATATTCCCGATGCAGTGTTTACACTGCCCAAACAGCAACTTGCTTTATTTATAAATCGTCTCTTCTCTACAGATGGTTGGGCATCAGTCTTGAGCAGTGGTCAAGCACAGCTCGGCTATGCCACAATCAGCGAAACGCTAGCACGACAGCTACAGCATTTACTACTGCGGTTTGGTATCGTTGCAACTTTGAAACAGCGTCGAGTGAAATACAAAAATACTCGGCGACCTGCTTGGCAGTTGGATATTACGGATGCGATCGCAATCCACACATTCATCACTGAAATCGGCATCTTTGGTAAAGAACAGGCTGTTTGTAAAGTAGCGGATGCGATCTCAAACAAACGTTATCACAGCAATCGAGATCTAATTCCTAAGCCCGTCTGGGCAGAGCTTAAAGCCGCAAAAGGAGATGAAAGCTGGAAAAGTATAGCCGCCCGTGCAGGCTTTCCAAACGTTACGAATATCCATGTTGGTAAGCGAGCGCTGAGCCGCCCTCGTTTGGCAGCATTAGCAACCGCGCTGGAGCATGAATCCCTTCAACATTTGGCCACAAGCGATATTTACTGGGATGAAATTGTTGCTATCGAGCCCATGGGGAGTCAACAGGTCTACGATCTAACTATTCCTGAAACACATAACTTTGTTGCTAATGATATTTGTGTTCATAACACTAGCTTCGTGCTCAATGTGGCTCGTAATATCGCTGGCGGACATAAACAGCCCATCGCCATCTTTAGTTTAGAAATGTCCAAGCAGCAGTTAGTGTATCGACTGCTATCGGCAGAGGCTCGAATAGAAAGCGGTCGGCTGCGTACAGGGCGCATTGGTCAGCATGAATGGGAACCGCTGGGCCACGCCATTAGCTCCCTTTCACAGATTCCTATTTTTATCGACGATACGCCCAATATTTCAGTTACCGAGATGCGTTCTAAATGTCGTCGTCTGAAAGCTGAAAACGGCGGCGCACTGGGTTTAATCTTGATCGATTACCTACAGCTCATGGAAGGCAGCAGCGATAACCGAGTACAAGAACTCTCAAAAATTACTCGTTCTTTGAAAGGTCTCGCTCGAGAATTAAATGTTCCAATTATCTCTCTCTCTCAGCTTAGCCGTGGCGTAGAGTCTCGCACCAATAAGCGCCCAATGATGAGCGACCTGAGAGAATCAGGATGCCTTAGTGGCGAAACTCTAATAGCTCTAGCTAATACCGGCAAACAAGTGCCTATTCGCGAACTGGTAGGGCAGTCTGATTTTTATGTGTGGGCTTTCAATGAGAATACTTGTAAGCTTGAGGCATCCAGGGTAAGTAATGCTTTCGCTACAGGAGTACAACCTGTATTCAAGCTCACAACACAGTTGGGACGGACGATTCGTGCCACGAGTAATCACAAGTTTCGCACATTTGATAGCTGGCAAAGATTAGATAACCTGAAAGTTGGTGAATGCATTGCCTTACCTCGCAAACTACGTAGCGACACAAAGCAGACCCTATCGGATAGTGAGCTTGGGTTATTAGGTCATCTAATTGGTGACGGTTGTACGCTACCACGTCATGTTATTCAATACACAACTCGAGAAGCCGATTTGGCGCAAATAGTTGTTGACCTTGCGAAGGAAATATTCGGCACAGCGCTTCAACCTCGAATTAATAAAGAACGTCAATGGTACCAAGTTTACTTACCAGCTAGTCAACACCTAACTCATAGAGTACGTAATCCTATTGCGGAATGGCTGGATCGGCTAGGTATATTTGGTTTACGGTCCCATGAAAAACGGGTGCCCGAACTCGTATTTCAGCAACCTGAAGCTGCTGTGGCCACTTTTTTAAGACACTTGTGGAGTACAGATGGCTGTATCAAGTTAGTAGCAGGTCAAAGAGCGCGACCTATTGCATATTACGCTAGCAGCAGTGAACAACTGGCACAAGATGTACAATCTCTTTTGCTGAGACTAGGCATTAATGCAAGACTCAAAAAAGTAAGTCAGGGTAAAAAAGGAAGAGTACAGAATCATGTTGTTATTACAGGAAAAATAGATCTAACTATATTTATCGAGCTGGTTGGAGCTATCGGTGAGTATAAGCTCCGCGATCTTGAGGAAATTAAGAGCTACCTCATCAACCGAAAAACAAACACTAATCGCGACATCATTCCCATGGCGGCATGGCAGTTGCATGTATTGCCAGCTATGACAAAAGCTAACTTAAGCCAGCGAGATATGCAAGCCCAGTTGAAGGTTCCCTACTGTGGAACAACCTTATTTAAACAAAACATGAGCCGAGCACGAGCTCAGAGAGTAGCAGCTGTTGTAGACTCTCCTGGACTCTCCAAATTAGCAAATAGTGATCTCTATTGGGACAAGGTCGCGTCAATAGAACCAGACGGTACTGAAGAGGTATTTGATTTAACAGTTCCGGAGAATCATAACTTTATTGCCAATAACATCGTTGTCCATAACTCCATTGAACAAGACGCGGATCTGATTATGATGCTATATCGCGAAGAATATTACGATCCTGATACACCCGATCGGGGTCTGGCAGAAGTGATTATCGCCAAGCACCGTAATGGTCCTACTGGTACTGTAAAACTGTTGTTTGAGCCACAGTACACACTGTTTAGAAATTTAGCAAACTCGAAGTCATAGCAGCCGTAGGCTGCAGCATAATATTCTTTAGATATCTCTCCTGTGCTCAGAGATATCTAAAGCTATTTTACTCTTCGATACGATATCCTAGCTCTGCCAGATGCGTTCTAGATTGTCGCCACCGTTCCTGTACCTTTACAAAGACTTCCAGATAAACCTTACCCGCAATCAGTTTTTGCATTTGCTCACGGGCCGCTGTATTGATCGTCTTCATCATTGATCCTTTTTTACCAATGAGAATTCCCTTTTGAGATTTGCGTTCCACATAGACCGTGGCGAGAACATTGGTGATTTTAGGCGTCTCTTCCACAGCCTCAATGGCGACAGCTACTGAGTGGGGCACTTCCTCACGGGTGTGCAGTAATACCTGCTCACGAATCAGCTCGCCCATGATAAAACGCTCGGGCTGATCGGTCACTAAGTCCGGCGGATAGTAGTATGGACCGGCCTCTAGCCGCTCCATCAGGCTTGCCTTTAGAGACTCCAGACCCGTTTCAGCTACCGCCGAAAACTTACAGACAGGCCAGCCATTTTCATCCGCCAGGGCCTGATAGCTGATATCAATCATCTGGGCCTTTGATTCTGACTGGAGATCGGCCTTGTTGATACCTAGTACAACAGGCACATCACTGCGCTTGAGTAAATCGGCAATGAACAGATCGCCTCGTCCCAGCTCACCCGTTCCATCGACAACAAACAACGTGACATCTACAGAATCGATGGCAATGCGGGCATTTTTTACTAGGACTTTCCCCAGTTCATGGTGCGGTTTATGAATGCCAGGGGTATCGACAAAAATCACCTGGGCCTCGGGTAAGGTCATCACTCCCCGCAGTCGGTTACGGGTAGTCTGAGCCACGGGTGAGGTAATGGCAATCTTTTGCCCCACCATTACATTCATTAATGTCGACTTCCCGACGTTGGGCCGTCCGACAATACCAACAAATCCGGACCGAAACCCTGGTGGCGGTGAAGGGGTTCCCCCCAGATCAATGGTCATCTCTGTCGTATACCTCTGTGTTTTATCTAGAAGCTTTACAGTAAAGCTTTAAATGCCTGTAATGTGAACAACGACCTCACGACGGTAGCCACGGCGGCGGTGCTCCCATAGATAAATGCCCTGCCAGGTGCCCAGAGCCAATCGCCCATTCATAATCGGAATCTGCTCCGAGGTATGGGTCAAGGCTGTCCGTAAATGAGCCGGCATATCATCAGGGCCTTCATCACTGTGGCGATAGTGATTGCCCTCGGGGACCAACCGCGCTAAGAAGGTTTCCATATCCAACAGCACATTTGGATCAGCATTCTCCTGAATGACTAAGCTAGCTGAGGTATGGCGTAAAAACAGACAACATAGCCCCGTACTGACCCGTGATTCACGGACGACATCTTGCACCTTCATCGTGAATCGCTGTAGCGAATAGCCACGGGTCTGCAGGGTTAGCACCGTCTGATAGTGTACAGAGGCTGAGGCGGTAGAAGTCATGGAAATGCCCCCCGAAATAGAGATTCATGCTGCCTTTCAGCATAGAGCAGGAGTTTGCCAAGAGATACGTTTTTTGTTTTAAACAACCTAAAGTTTTTCCCTATACTTCGCACTGAAGTAGGCACTAATGGCGCTGGCAATAGCGTCATTACCATCATGGGTCAGTGAAGATCCCGGCGGAGCATTCAAAGGCTGCTCTAGAAACGACCAGTCACCGTCAAAAAATGTCTCGCTATCTAAAATCTGATGATGGGCATGGCGCTGAATTCCCTCTAATAGCAGTGCAGCTTCGGCAAACCCCTGTCGGGGTAGGGTAACGATGCCACAATTTTGACGACAGGCTTCGGCAAAGGTGCTATAGCCTGGCTTAGAAACGACGCGATCGCACACCACCATCATGTCCACCGGGCGCAGCTGCCGATCTTGCACCTTTAGCAGGTTAGGCAAGTCGGGGGCTTGCCGATCAAAGGTCATAAACTGCCAATCAGGATAGTCCTGTAGGGCTTTCTGATAGGGAATTTGAGCTAAACCTAGGCCGCCAAACGTGAGTAGAACTGTGCGTTCGTCCGGTACGCTGAGGCCATAGCGCTCTCGCAGGGCCTCTGGAGTTAGTTTTGGTGTGCCGCCGGTCAGCCCCACATCGGTGATGTTGGGAAAGGCGGTCATGGGCTCATGAAATGGGAGACGGAAGATGCGATCGCAATCCCCAAAACAGTCCGCAATCCAATCTGCGATCGCCTCAAATCCACTACCCCAGGGCCGGTATATATAGTCCCAGCCAAAATTACTCATCATCCAGCAGGGAATACCTATCGCCTTAGCCAGCTGAGTTACCAAAGGCGGAATATCCCCCAAAATCAGGTCCACGCCCGCCGTTTGAATAAACTCAATCTCCGGTGCCAGAATCTCAGCTTGATGGTCACGAATCCACTCTAGTTTCTCTAAGGTGGCAGCCTTATCCATCGTCAGGCTGTCGCTTTGGAGCACACCAATGTCAAAGCTCACGGGCCGATAGGTCACTCGCTCAGACGGCAAGTAGGACGCTAGCAACCACTGGGGCGCAGTCGTAGCAACGATAATTTGTAAATCAGCACAGGATTGCAGCAGCGTGGCCGCCACCGATGCCGCCCGAGTAGCATGACCAAATCCATGATTTGTAATTGCTAAATACAGCGTAGGCATAATCCTAAAAATAAATAAAACAATACTGTATGTCCAAGATAGGAAGCCTACGACAGAAAAATGGTGAAGCAGCTAACGCCACCTCACCATCTCACTGATTATAGTTTTGAGCCTATCCCCTAGCACTTAACCCCAACAAGTTGAGTGTGTCAAAGGGGCGATGTTCTCACACAGCTATAGAACGGGAACAAACTTCTCCTTTTCAGGAACCGTGGTGTACTCGGCGATAATCTGACGGAACTCTTCACCATCGAGAGTTTCTTTTTCGATCAGAATATCAACCACCCGATCCACAGCTGCCCGGTTATCTTCAACCAAGCGCTTAGCATCGTCGTAGCACTTCTCAACGATGACACGCACCTGCTCGTCAATTCGCTGTGACACTGTTTCGGAATACTCCGAACGACCGCCCCAGCTGCCGCCTAGGAAGACCTCACCTTGGGGATTCTCTAAGGCCAGGGCACCCAGCTCAGAGGACATACCAAAGCGAGTCACCATCTGGCGGGCCATGGAGGTCACCTGCTGCAGGTCATTACCAGCACCTGTGGTCACCTCAGCATCACCAAAGATGATGTCTTCAGCAGCACGACCGCCCAACGCACCGGTAATCCGAGCTAAGAGCTGGGAGCGAGAAATCAGCATCTGGTCTTCGCTGGGGGTAAACCAGGTGAGACCCTGTGCCTGTCCGCGAGGAATTAGCGTCACTTTTTGCACGGGGTCATGGGCTTTGACCAAAGTACCAATCAGAGCATGACCGACTTCGTGGTAGGCGATCAGGCGCTTGCTCTTACCGTCTACCAGAGGTGTGCCTTCCATACCGGCGATAACACGGTCTACCGCATCATCGATTTCCAGCATGGTGATGGCTTCTTTACGGCGACGGGCCGTTAGAATAGCGGCTTCATTGAGCAAGTTGGCCAGGTCAGCACCGGTAAAGCCAGGGGTGCGACGTGCGATCGCATCCAAGGAAATCTCATCTGCCAGCTTCTTATTACGGGCATGGACTTCTAGAACTTCCACACGGCCCTTAACATCAGGTGGATCCACCGAGACCTGACGGTCGAAACGACCGGGACGCAGTAGTGCCGAGTCTAGAACATCCACCCGGTTGGTCGCCGCAATCACGATGATGCCGCTGTTGCCCTCAAAACCATCCATCTCGGTGAGCATCTGGTTGAGGGTTTGCTCGCGCTCATCGTTACCACCGCCGATACCCGAACCACGGGAGCGACCCACAGCATCAATCTCATCAATAAAGATGATGCAGGGCGCATTTTCCTTAGCTTTCTTAAACAGGTCACGGACACGAGACGCACCGACACCGACAAACATCTCCACAAATTCAGAACCAGAGATGCTGAAGAAAGGAACACCGGCTTCACCGGCAATGGCCTTAGCCAGCAATGTTTTACCGGTTCCAGGAGGGCCGACTAGCAGCACACCCTTGGGAATGCGGGCACCTACAGCGGTAAAGCGCTCAGGCTTTTTCAAAAAAGTAACGACTTCTTGTAGCTCTTCTTTAGCTTCATCGATACCAGCGACATCATCAAACATGATGCCTGTCTTGGCTTCCATCATGAAGCGAGCCTTGGACTTACCAAAGTTCATCGCTTGACCAGGACCACCGCCAACACCACCGTTGGAGCGTCGGAACAGGAAGAACAAACCAGCAATTAATAGAAACGGAAATAGCAGGTTGCCTAGAATACCGACCACAGCACCATCGTTGCGAGGTGGGTGGGAATCTAGACTAATATCCGAATCACGCAGACGCTCAACCAGCTCAGGGGCACTGCCGGGCAGATCCACACGCCAGCGCATGACTCGATTATCCAGCTGCGGATCAACCGCTTCAATAATGGCTGTGCGACCGCCTTCATAGAGGTCAACCGCCGTCACTCGGCCAGAATCTAAATAGTCTAAAAACCGACCGTAGGTCATACGGGTACTCGCCGTATTCCGACTCATATCTGCGGGGTCTCCGCCCATGGAACCTTGCCAGAAGAAAAACCCAATCAACAGGGCTGGCAGCGTCCAGAGCAGAATGACTCTCCAAGAAAGCTTCATATCTCGGTGGCCTCGTTTTAAATGAACAGTGCTAACTGCCTCTGCCCCAAAGGGCAAAGCACGTTTTACATTTTATGGTAGCCATTGAAAACTTATGTACTAGGGCCAGCCGGGCAAACTTGGATTTGCCCGTAGGTCAATACAGTTTTATTGGCTACATTGTTTACTAAATGTAACGTAAATTCTCAGATAGGAACAATCCTTTACGAAATAACCTGTCAGCGAGTGATGAATAACGGGGAAATTAGCGGGCGAGTGCGATCGCATTTTCCAGTCTGCCCTGGTCAAAGCCTCGCTGGTGCAAGATCAGCCAGGATTCAGCCAGATCCGGTCCCTGCATATCCGCCATCAGAGCGGCTCGCAGCGATCTCATAATCAGTCCTTTCTTTACACCAAGGGCCTTTGTCACCTGGGTAATGAGTGCCTTGACATCACCCACCTCGCTTAAACCGTCGTGGGCTTTTAGCGCATCTAGAACAGCCTGCATCGCATCGGCTACACCGTCCTTTTTGAGCTGCGCCACCGCCGCATCGGCAAAGTCCATCGTTGGCGAAAAGAAAAACCGGCTCAGATCCACACAGTCTGTCAGCCGTGTGAGGCTAGGACCAGCCAAAGCCGACAGCTTGAGCAGCCAATCTCGATCGGCCTCTACGTCAAACTCATATCCCGCCTCAGCCAGATAAGGGACCATCAACGGCAACAGGTCCTCTGGAGATTTTTCGTGTAGGTACTGACTATTAATCCAGTCCAGCTTATCCCAGTCAAATTTAGCCCCCGCCTTATTCACTCGGTCAAAGCTAAACAGCTTAGCTGCGTCATCTAGGGTGAATATTTCTTGGGCCTCAGGAGCCGACCATCCCAGCAGGGTCATATAGTTGGCCAGCGCCTCTGGGGTAAACCCCATGGCCTGAAAGTCTGAAATCGAGGTCACCCCATCCCGCTTAGACAGCTTGGCCCCTTTTTCATTCAAAATGAGCGGTGTGTGTGAAAACTCGGGCACAGGCATTCCCAGCGCCTCATAGAGCAGGATTTGCTTGGGAGTATTCCCCACATGGTCTTCGCCGCGAATCACATGGGTGATGCCCATATCCGCGTCGTCTACCACTACCACAAAGTTATAGAGGGGCTGCCCAATTTCATTACTGGATGAGGCCCGAGCAATCACCATGTCTCCACCCAGGTCCCGGCCTTTCCAGGTCACCGGACCGCGCACCATGTCATTCCAGGTAATCTCGCGGCCATCGTCAATCTTGAAACGAATCACTGCCTGGCGTCCCTCGGCTTCATAGGCGGCAATTTGCTCAGGGGTGAGGTCGCGGTGCTGATTGTTATAGCGGGGAGCCTCGCTGCGGGCTTTCTGCTTTTCCCGCATGGCGTTTAGTTCTTCAGGGGTTTCATAGGCGCGATAGGCCAGTCCTTGGTCCAACAGCGCTTGAATCTTAGGCTGGTAGAGACCCATGCGCTGGGTTTGATAGACGGGCTCTTCGTCCCAGCTCAGGCCTAACCACTGGAGGCCATCCATAATGTTCTGGGTGTATTCGGGTTTCGACCGTTCTAGGTCCGTATCTTCCACCCGCAGCAAAAATGTGCCGCCCTGGGCACGGGCAAATAACCAGTTAAATACAGCGGTTCTGGCGGTACCAATGTGGAGATTGCCAGTGGGACTCGGAGCAATCCGAACGCGAACAGACATGGTGATAGGGCCGAAAACGAAACAGCTAGGTTTATCAGCGTACTATATGGCCGCCGGGACGAGAGGTCGCCCAACGAGACCCGTCCCATCAAGTACGGGGTTTTCTACCCCATAGCCCCGGATACAAACGCCACACTGGATATGTGCCTAGGTTGGTTATTAGGTAATGCAATCTGGCCTCAGGCACCGTCAACGTCATCTCAGGGTTTAGATAACCATGATCGTTTTGCCTGTTGTGCTGTTTTTATTTGTGATGCTGCTACTGCCCCTGGTGATTACAGGGATGACAGTGGATATGGTGACCGTCGCTGTCACCAAACTAGGGTTTGCCCCTGGTTTGGCTATCCTCTTATTGGCAGCCATCGTTATTGGCAGCACGATTAATATTCCTCTGTACCAAAAGTATCCAAAGCGGCTGCAGCCCGCCGGGATGCCGTGGTCCCAGGGGCAGCGCACTGTGGTGGCCCTCAACGTGGGGGGCGGTCTGATTCCGGTCGTGCTAGCGCTCTATCAGCTCACCCGAGGTCATGTGCTGCCGATTCTGATCACGACGGCCATTGTTACAGTCGTCAGCTACTGCGCCGCTCAAATTGTTCCCGGTACCGGCATCCGCATGAATGCGATGATTGCGCCGCTAACGGCTGTCGTCTGTGCCTGGTTGCTGGGGGCAGCAGCGGCTCCTAGTATTGCCTTTGCAGGGGGCATTTTGGGTACCCTAATTGGCGCGGATCTCTTGCACTTAAGAGAGATTGAGCGTTTGTCTCCGGGCGTCCTCAGCATCGGTGGAGCCGGTGTGTTAGATGGCATTGCCCTATGCGGTCTATTTGCGCTGCTTCTAGCCTAGGGTCGTAAAGATCCCGCAAAGTTGTCTGAGGGAATGGGGCGAGCTGGAACAATAATGGTGATGTTAATTCTTTACGAATTAGGACGATTTTTGTTGATGGGTTAGGGAATACAGCTTTAGAGGAGTCCTGATGATTTGCCAGGACGTTTCACCTCACAGCTCTAACCTCATTGACAGTCAAGTCTGTGTCGCATTCCTTATATTGATATTTAGGTAAATCCTTATGGGACTACACGAAAAAATCCAAGATGAAACTGTCCGTGCCAATATTGTCGAGGACTGCACCAAATTAATTGATGCCCAGGTGGCAGCTAAGGGCGGCCTATCGGGCATGGCGATGAAAACAGCCTACGGTGTGATCAAAGGCGTCGGTGCTGGCTATATTCCTGGAGCGATTAATCGTCTGCTGCCAGAGGCGTGTCAGGCCATTGACCCCATCTGGCAAGAAGGGGCTGCGGCTGGTGATCCCGTTCAGTATCTGAGTGAGCATAGCAATCGCACCGCTGACAGCATTCTCAGCGTCACCGATGCTCGCATTGAGAAAACCAGCAATGGCGTGGTCAGTGCCACTTACCAAAAGCTGCGCAAGTCGGTTAAAAACGATGTAGAAGCCGCCGTTCCTGGCCTTGCTGAGATTATTGGCAGCCACGCCGCTTAGGGGCAAGCCTAATTGATTACCAGACCCGCCAGTCTTCCCAATCCAGATTAAAGATGGATGTATTTGGGAAGGCGGTGGGATTTCCGCGTTTTTGGAGACGCTGCTGCAGCTCTGCTAGGCCCGGCTCTGCTCGCGGCAAATCGTCCACTAGGGTATAGGGCAGCAGCTGATTGTCTAGGGCATAGTCAATCGTCGCGCCCGCTGCGACTCCCGCTGACCATTCAAACGAATGCACGCGGTAGGCAGCCGCTGCAATGGTGCTGGTGGCGATACTTTTACCGGCGACCAGCAAATTATCGACGTCTTGGGGAATCATAGCCCGCAAAGGAATTTGCCCAGGATAGCTCTGGCCGTGGGCGCGACGCACCCCCGCCCGCTCAGTATTGCCAGGTAGCTCTGGCGGCGACTGCTCCATGCAGGGGTGGAAGTCGATGGCATACTGGGCAATGCCAAGGGAGTCTGGAAAGATGGTGGAGCGGGTCCGTCGAGGGATATCGGTGGCGGTCTGCCTCGCATCAATAGCTGAGGTGGTTTCTAGCCCAGCCAGCGCTCGCCGCAGGGAGAGATACATACTGTCGGGCAGCTGGGTCTGGTAGTATTCATCGTTGTAATCGACGCGGGAAATATCGATTTCGTTGATCATAAATCCCTCAGGATGACCATAGGCAGGGCGTCCCACAATCCTCCGCCCCTCACGGATATAGGGGTATTTGGACAATCCGTGGGCCGTATTCATGGGGGCCTCAAACCCGCTCAAAAAGCGATACCGCAGGTCCACATCTTTGACGCCATACCCCAGCTGCGAGTCGGTCAGCCCCGTCACTAACCAGTGGTAGTAGCTAAAGGCATTTTCTTCACCGCGCCGCAGGGTGTCTACCCGCAGGCCCCCCAGCCAGCCGCCTGGCTCTAACTGACCGGTCGCTGCCAGCTGGTCCGGTGCATAAATTAAATTATCTACGGCGGTGCCGGGTCGATAGTCATTGCCCCAGGTCCAGTTTTGCATGGAGATATCGCCGGGCTTAATGTCACTGACGCCGAAAATTCGCTTTTCGGGACGTTTGCCTGGAGCGAGTATGCGCCGATAGGTAAAGACAAAATCGATGTAATTAGTATTGTCACGCTGCCGCTCAAAACTAAAGTAGGGGGCATAGGTGTCGTAGTATGCAGGCTTCGCTTGGGGTTGAGGAGACTCCGTGCGCTCCATAGCAAAGGTGTAGGTAAACCCCTGGGTGCAGTAGGAATCTCCGGTTAACGTGGGAGACGACGGGTTTAAGTAGGTTTTAGGATCTAACCCGAGACGATAGGGCACCCCGGCTAAGGCGATCACTTCGCCGGTTTCGGTGGCTTCGACCACATACCAGTCGGCAGGGCCTTCGTGACCGCTAGGCTGAAAGCGGATGATCCGTTTGCTTAGGCGTTCTGAGTCTGCATAACGGTAGGCGTCTTCAAAGTAGGCTGATAAGGTCTGGGTATTAAGCGGGGGAGCATCGGGGGCTGGGCTGTGTTGGATTGCGATCGCACCCCCAATCATCGCCCCTTCCATCTCGAGTTCTTTCACCACCGTGGATGGAAACCATTTCAGCCGTCCCCCCCCTTCACGAGCCGCCTCATCCAGCATGTCTACCAAAATGTCATGGGCATCCGCAGGCAAAAAACAAACGGCACTGACCCAGCAGTCTCCTGGATTTTGCCGCCCGTAGCGCTCCAGCACCTGCTGCCGCAGCTGCTTATAACCTGCCGCATAAAACTCTAACTGACGCTGACGTTTCGCTTCATCTAATGCAGTTGTCCCCTGGGAGGTGAGCTGTCCGCCCAGCCAATCCGTCATTTCCGTCAGACAGACTGTCCGCCCAGCATGCAAACTCTCATAGGCGGTGGCCACGCCAGCTAGCCCGCCGCCTACTACAAGCAGATCACAGGTTTCGGTCTGATCGATAGACATCGGAGCTGCCGCCAACGGACTGGCCATCATTAGAGAGAGACCTATGGCCGAGAAAAATCTCTGGCCATAAAAATTGCGAGCCCAGCTGGCAAACATTTGCATAATCGTTCCTCAGTCGCCGATAGGACGACGTCCAACACCATATGCAAGTCACTATACCTACAAGACACCGGATCTGTGGCAGAAACTGGATAGAATTATGCGCTCCCCCAACTACTGGCAATGTCAAATAAGACAGTCAGACATCACCTTAATCACCACAGTAAACAATCAGGTCTATTTCCACATCGCCATAGCCCGCTAATGCCGTTATGCCCACCGTTGTACGACTAGGTAACCGAGCCTGATCAAAGTAGGACGCATAGACCTGATTCACAATCTCGTAATAGCGAAAATCGGTCACAAAAATGCGCACCATAACAACATTTTCAAATCGGGTACCCGCATGGGTCAACACCCGTCTGAGATTCTCCATCACCTGCTGCGTCTGGGCCTCAATATCTAACTTTAGAACTTCACCAGAGTCAGCATCCTCAGCTAACTGCCCCGTCACAAACAAAAAATCTCCTGCCCTCACAGCATGGGAATAAGGAGCCACTGGGGGCAGAGCATCGGGAAGTGTAATAAATTCGAGCATGATCGCTTAATCCATCAGGCATACATAATGTGCTAACGCCCATTGAACAAGATATCCACGATCCCAGAGACCAAAGCTCCTGATTTATTGCAGAATGTGCGGCTGATAGCAAAAAAGCTCCCGATTGAGAGAGGACCATTAGGTGTGAGGATCGTTCCCGCCGTCACTGTAGAAACTCTCTGCAGGAGATCACAGGGGTTGAACACACAGGCCAAAATTCCATCGCAAATCTGATCATCTCTAGAATATATATGGTACATTTGTATCAATAGACATTGTTTAGTCTATTCGTTCCCCATCCCCGTCTGCACCATGAACGATTTAGAGATGGAACTGCAAACCATTCGGCAGAAGCTACAAACCCTGAAAGCGTCTCCCAGAGAGACCGTAGCGTCTCCCTGGGGTCAATCGCGCCAACCGGCCCCTTCTCCTAACTTGGTACAGGTCACAACTGCCATTGAGACCCTGCGACAGCGGCCAGGACAAACACCGCCTCTGGCTCCGTCTAGCCACAGTCTGCAGCAGTTTGATGAGTCTTTGGCCATCCTGGAAAGCTTGGCCCAGAAACAACAGCAGGCCCTACGACAGCTGCAGACACTGGGTGAGAGTCTGGTCCAACAGAGTCAGCCAGGGACATCTCCTGATATTGACGATATTGCTCGCTTTCTAGCAACATGCCAAACGATTACGATTCCAATGGTGCAGCGCGATCGCAATGGCTATCTGGAGCTAAGCTTTCACACGGTCAATTTTCGACAGGCTGAGCACGATGCTTCATCGAATGCGGCCACCTTAAGAAAGCGATCTCCACTGTTCAAATATGCCCTGGATACCTCCCAACGCCATACTGAGCGACCGGGATGGGAAAACATCCACGTCTTCGATAGGTTAGTACACGAGCTACAAGCTTTTAGCCAACTGACCTATCGGAGCATTCAACGATGGGCAAGCCGTCATCTCGCTGATCAGCAACGTCCTCGTAACTCAAACTTCACCTTTCTTGATGGTGCGATTTGGTGCATCGGCTCCATGATTGCCCGCATCTTGCTCAATCAGATTTTTCAAATTTATCCCGCTCTATGGACTCCGATAGCCGTCCTTTTTATTCTTGGCATCGGTATTAGTCTCTGTTCCTCAATTGTCAGCCCTCGTCCCAATCCAGTGCTAGGCTATCGCACCTTGATGACTCTTGTTGGTTTACTGATTGGCGGTCGCTTCTCATAGTATGAAGACTTTCCATAAACATTGACTTCACTCATCCCCCAGAACTTCTACACATTTTTCTAAATCTCACTTTTCTAAGTCTCACCATATAAAATTTCAGATTAGTCGATCTCCAAGTTGTTTATTTTTCTTCGCAAGGTCTCACCATGACTTATCACAAACCATTGCCTAAACGACCACGTTCTCAAAGCCTAGGGCCTAAACCCCTAGTTGCTGTTAGCCTAACAATGCTCCTAGCGTCATTATTAATCGATATTGAGAGCCTCAGAACATTTTTGCCATCGGCTCAATCTATGGATCAGCAAGCAGATTGCAATACCGTTATCAGCGATGCCGCCAGGCTATCACGAGAACAACTGGTAGAACTACTCACCATTCCAGAAAGAGGCGCTAAAGAACGAGTACGGCAGGTGGTCAATGAACCCTACTGTCAGCTCCCCACCCTTAATGTGAGATCGGGTGTAACAGCCGAGAGAGAAGCCTATCCCCTGGCTTTTGATCCAGGCACTAGCCTTGTAATCCTCTATGAAAATGATGAGTATGCAGGTTATCGCTTCAGTTTTGAGTAGGTTTCAGCCTAGCAGATGGATCTTATTATTCAGTCTGGTTTTGAGTAGTTGCCAGACCGGAAATATCCCCCCCAAACGGGTCATAAAGATTCACCAACAATGGGAGTTAGAACCGGGAGATCTCATTGGTGAGCATCTTGTTGTCGGTAGCTTAGGCGATATTTCAATTCAGCTGAAACGCCAGGCTCTACGAGCCCCCTTTTTAGGCAAAGTAGAACCCAGCACCATTGAGCAATGTGTGATTTACTCCACTCCTGAAGTTCCAGCCTATCTATTTAGATTCTGTGGGTTACGACGACCAAGATTCGGTGATGTTAAAGCTGGCCAAACCATGGGTAGGGGTAGACATATTCAATTTGCCACCTTACGGCGGCAACCAGATGGGACTTGGATTATTGTTGAGCCCTCTACCGGGATTCTAGAGCGTGCTGTCTCAGCTCGTCATTCTGCGAATAAACGCAAAGCTGAAAACACTCATCAAGAATACTTTAAATCTCCCACATCCCCGACAGAAAAGTCTTCTGACAGCTAGCGAACAATTTGCCGTCACTGATTTAGCCGTTGTCGACATAAAAGATGAGCTGATCTGTCAAATTCTCGACTGGTCGAGGGTTGATAGATAACGTCATATCGGGATCAACAATCTCAACAATTAAAATTTTCTTCTTTATGTTCCTATTGTTAAATGCCTAACTGCTATGCTTCGCTTCAAACTCCATCACCTCTGCGCATTTTCCCTATTAGTCACCACACTATGTGCTCGGCCTGCTCAAGCGCTAGGTGTGAATTTTGATTTGGCTGAGAATGACCTCGCACTCAAGCCTGCGGTACCTGGCAAGTCGTCTCCAAACGCTGCTATTCAAACTTTTCAGGCAGCGCAGAGGACAGCCTTAGCCCGAACAACAAGTGCCCTGCCTATTCCCCCAGAAGCCCGTCAGCCTCCTACAAGAGTACGCCCGTCAGCAGGGACATTGCCACACAATGTAATCGCATCTGCGCGAATTTTAGAGCCTCCCCCCGTGGCAGCATTCCCCTCTGCCCGTGTGCTGCATCCAGATAGCTCCCCCTCAATTCATGACACCCCATTGGGGACTGAGATTGCTCAAAAGCCTATCGGTCTTAGCTTCACCCCAACTCAACGTGTAGTCAAGCTACCGATGTCTCAAACACCGACATCTCAAACATTGCCAACCCGCCAGTCTGAGCTACCAAGATGGATTTATGAGGGCGGGTCCAATTCTCTAGTAGCACGAGTAATCGGTAGGGCAGAAGGGACTCGAGCTGCCAGTGGACAACCCACACGTGCATACTATGGCCACACCGATCCAGGCAATGGTGTGTGGAATATAGGTACATTTTCATACCAGCACGGTGCTCACTCTCCTGAAGAAGCGGATAGAAAACAACTACAGCGACTAACACGACAAGGAAAGCAAATTGCGCATCAGGCCACTCAAGCAAAACTCAACATGAGTTTAGGAGAAATTCTCAATGGCCTGGACTTAGCCAATCAGTCTCCTAGAGCGGCCCTAGAACCAGGCGGCTATGTCGATCGCTTAGTGCAAGCCAAACAGCAGGGCATGAAACATGATGAGGCTATTATCTGGGCTCGAACCTATGCCTATTTAGAGCCAGAAACCCAGCGCTGGAATGCTCCTGGCCTTGGTAACACGCTACCTAGCATTCGTCAGGATCAGAACCGTCGCCATGAGGCCGTTATACAGGCATTTGACCACTATCGAGCCCAGCGTGATACAGCCTCTGTCCCGAAAACCTTGACAGTCCCAGCTCTAACCGTGGTGGCGCAGCAACCTTCAGCTAGTGATTCCTCGACTAGCAAATACCCTAAAATACTTACTCAAACGTCTAAGAATATTCAGTTTCAACAATCTCAGCCACACCCTCTAGATTTCAGCGTCGCTGAGCACCTGATATCACATGATCGAGAACTATCTCACCAACGACAGGATCAGCTCTCGCCAACGCCTCTGTCGACGCCCCCAGATTTTTTCGGAACAACAGATGACACATCAGCTGCGGCAAACGGCTCTTCAGTTCAGCTCATTCCTGAGACTGAGTCCCTACAAATTCAGAGCTAATCACTACCACTCACTAGTGCTAGTGAACCTAAAAAAATAGACAACTCTAAAACAAGCAAGCTAGAGTGAGTTTGGTATTGGCTGACTGTGAAAAGATCATGCACCTTCCGTCCTCACGCATTTCCTCCTTTTCAGACGCAATCGAACGTTGCCAATCCCTCGGGATGCGATTAAGTCGTCAACGCCGCTATATTTTGGAGCTGCTATGGGATTTACAAGAGCATCTATCAGCCCGTGAAATTTATGATGAGCTCAATCAACGGGGTAAAAAGATAGGACACACATCTGTGTATCAAAATCTTGAAGCCCTATTCGAGCAAGGCATTATTGAATGTGTCGAGCGTTCTGATGGACGGTTATATGGTCATCAAAATAGTTCTCACAGTCATGTAAATTGCTTAGACACCCAAAAAATTATCGATATTGACATTAAATTGCCCAGTACAGTCATTCAAGAAGTTGAACAGCGTACTGGGCTCAAGATCAAAGGTTATCGTATTGATTTTTTTGGAACTACAGACTAGGCGTTGGCCATAAGATTAAGCTGGGCAGGTCCAAAGGCGTTCTTCAGCGATGCCAGATTTTTTATACTAGTCCATTTAACCCAGTACGTCTTTACTAAAAAAGACGAGTACTGTTCCAAATACAATTGCTGCGATCGCTAAATCCATATCTCAATCCTCGGCTATCATTTTAGGCCGTTACCAGCATGCCCTGAATATTGTCCGTATTCAAGTACCTTTGATAAACTTTTTTTGAACTTTTTCAATTAGCTTAACTGCGAATTTGTACAGGCATGACGAGATAGGTCATTTGCAACCCGCTGACAGGAGTGAGAATGGCCGGACTGGTGGGTGAATTGCACTGCAATTGAACTTCACTACTGGGCAAGGCACGCAGACCTTCGAGGAGGTAACGCACATTAAAGGCAATATCAAGATCGTCACCCGTGACTTGAGCCGTCATTTCTTCTCGTCCGCTGCCAACTTCCTGTGCTTCAACCGACAGCGCAATGGCCTGTTCACCACTAAGGATGGAAAGTTTAACAATATTGTTACGCTGATCGGCCAAGACACCAATACGTTCGAGGGCTGCCATCAGCTGTTTACGATCTAGCGTTAATTGACGCTCAAACTGTCGGGGAATCAGCTGACGATAGTTAGGGTATTGCCCTTCAAGCAGTCGGGTTGTAATGGTCTGATGTCCTAGCTCGAATACAACTTGGGTATGGTTAAAGCGAAGAGTAATGGGCTCTGTCCCTTGGTATGCCTGTAAAATTCGCTCCAGTTCCCGCAGCGCTTTTCCTGGCACGGTGACGTCAATGGTCAGCTCCATACCAGAATCATCAACGCTTTTGACTACGGCTAAGCGATGGCCATCGGTAGCCGCAAACTCCAGCATTTCGGGTTCTGCCACCAAATGCACACCGGTTAAAACTTGCTTTGTTTCATCGGAACTAGTCGCAAATAAAGCCCCCTTCAACCCTTCTAAAATAGATTCGGCAGAGACATTCGCTATTTGACCGTCTTCGACGAGGGGAAGCTTTGGGTAGTCTGCTGCATCCATCCCTCGCACCTGATACCTACCCGCAGAACACGTCAAGGTAATCACGGGCTCAGTATCTGATTGACTAAAATCTAAATCTTCAGATGGCAGCTTAGCGACAATATCGCCGAGCAATTTAGCTGGCACGGTGAGTACGCCACCCGAGTCCACATGGGCAGAAAAACTGGTTTGAATGCCTAAGGTTTCGTCAAAACTGGTGAGCATAATCCGTTGAGTAGCCTCATCCACTTTGACCAAGATATTTGCCAGCACAGGTTTACTAGGCCTGGAAGGAACGGCCCGGCTAACGATTGATAGGTGTGTGTTGAGATCTCCCTGGGAGCACACGAACTTCATGACTGACATATGGCTATCAAGAATGCTGGCCAATCGTAACACCCTGAAAGAAGGATGGAAAGCCTTGATTTTGAGTAATCTTCCTTGGTCTATTCTCTAGATCTATCTTTAATTAGATTTAAAGAATAGTAGTAGTAGGGACTGTGGAAAATGTGGAAAAAGTGATAGAGCGACTGGTAGGTATAACGATCCAATCTTTTTTGCTTGTGGAAAAAATGTGGATATTTGAGGACGTTTTCCACAGGTTTTGGGAACGTCAGATCTTTTCCCCATGGCCAATCCCCTTTTCCCCAGGCATTCCCCAATTTTTCCACAGATAAAATAGAGTTTTCCACAAGCCAATACTCGTAAATTTTGGTATCAAACTTAATATTGCTGGGGGGGTAGCCGCTATTGTAATTTAGTTCTGCAGTACTGTTTTGCATAACGGAAGTGAGGAGTCCTTCCGTTATGCAGCTTCTCTGTGCAATGTCACTTGCACAGAGAAGCTATGGTTAAAGACTAGCCAGTCTAAGCAAGGCGATTAATGTGGGCGATTGCTGAGGCTGATGCGATCGCTAAGTTCACGCATCGTTTGAGCCATATTTAAGTCTTTTTTCACCAGCTGGGCGATCTTGTCACAGCTGTAGAGAACGGTAGTGTGATCTTTACCGCCAAAGACTTCACCAATTTTTGGCAGGCTCAGGTCCGTATGCTGACGCATCAGGTACATACCAATTTGGCGAGCCTGACTAATTTCGCGGCGACGAGAGTTGCCCTTGAGGTCGTCCACGGACACGCCATAGACCTCTGAGATGAGATCGATGACTGATTTGGGGGAGGCATCGGTTTTGCCTGCTGGTGCATCCATCACAGGCTTTAGATTCTCGATGGTCATGGGTAGACCCGAGATCGATGTATAGGCAATTGCGCGAATCAGGGCACCTTCTAGCTCTCGAATATTGGACGTATAGCCCGAGGCAATATACTCGGTGACCTCACGGCTTAGCGTCACACTTTCGTACTCTGCCTTTTTTTGCAGAATGGCCATCCGAGTTTCAAAATCAGGCGGTTGGATGTCGGCGATCAGTCCCATGGAAAACCTTGAACATAGTCTTTCCTGGAGCCTGGGGATCTTATTGGGGGGGCGATCAGAGGCTAAAACGATCTGTTTGCCAGCCTCATGGAGCGTATTAAACGTATGGAAAAATTCTTCTTGGGTGTACTCCTTGCCTTCAATAAACTGAATATCGTCCACAAGGATAATGTCCACGGCGCGATACTGCTCACGAAATCGCTGCATACTGTCGCGACGAATCGCCGTGATCAGATCGTTGGTAAACTGCTCTGTGGACACATAGGCAATGCGAGCACTGGTGTCGATATCTACACGGTAGTGGCCGATAGACTGCATCAGATGGGTTTTACCCAGACCAACGCCGCCACATAGGAACAGAGGATTGAACTCTCGGCCCGGGGATTCGGCGACGGCTAAAGCTGCAGCATGGGCCATGCGGTTATTGGCACCCACGACAAACCTGGAAAAAACAGCTTTAGGATTGAGGTCGGGGGTGCTGGATTTACTACTACTTTGGCGCTCTGCTGTCTGGGGTGATGGCCAAGCAGCAGTATCGCCTGTGCGAGCGCCACCGCCGTTGGCCGTTTCGCTAACCGTGACAACCACATCAATGTCCTGTCCCAATAGCTCTTGGGCAACGTCAGAGATGACTTGAATGTAGTGTTTTTGTACCCAGTTGCGGGCGAAGGGATTGGGAGTAGAAATGGTCAGTGTGCTATCGGTCAGGTTTTGTAGCCGTGTTGGCTTAATCCACGTTTCAAACGTGGGGCCGCTGAGTTGGTCCTGAAGTTTGTCTAGAACTTCATTCCAGAGACCGTCTATGTTGTCCACAACTAACCCTCCAGCTAAAGATGAGCACACTCTGCCCTAGCAGTTTAACGATGTCCTGGGCAGGCTCTAAGCGCTAGACCTAATGCAGCAAAAGACTCCAAAAGTCAACACGTTCTAAAGAACGGTGTTGGTTTTAATGTGCTGTTGGCAAGGTCTAAGAGCTAGTCGATTGAGTATAATCGACCGCTATCTATCTATCAAACGATCCAGCGAAACTAGACATTGGATTGGTCCCCGTAGCCATAGCAGAAAACTGAATCAGACTGTGACGCAGTAATTTTGAGGTTTCTTAGCAGTGAACTCAAAGATTAGTCGGGTTTTCAACGTGAGGATGTAGCTCACTAAAACTCGCTAAATAAGGTATGGACCCCTGACTCAGGAAATATAGGGTTCTTAGCGGCTGTTTTTTCAGAGCTACAGAACGATAAGCCACGGTTTCTACTATGGATGTTGAAAATAGTTTAGGTGTGTAGGTATAACTGCTTAGAATGTTAAAAACTACTGGGCTTTAATACACTAACCTGTTGTTGCTCACATATCTAGGATGCACACTCTATAAATCTAAGCTATGGATATAATCCTTTTTAAAGGATGTGGTGGGTTAAGGGACCAGGCGAACTGGCACAGTTAAGACCTCTAATGTCTATTTCAGGCGGTTAGATAAGGTATTGGGATATCGCCAGCTCTCTTAATTTATCCTGTGCGATCGCATCTCCGGAGGCGTATAACGCTGTCAAGACTACCACTGTCAAGACCCATATCTTGGGGGCACCTTGATTGAGCAGCAGCTTCGCAAAAATCCCCACCTGATTCCGCGCGATATCGTTCTAACGTTTCATGGCCAAGCAGATGTCAAATCTACGTTCTTCCACCCTTAAGTTTGCTAAGTCACTAGCACTTTATGGTTTTATTGCAGCCTGTAGTGCAACGGCAGCTGTCGTCACCACAGCACGACTGGTACCGACCACGGCTCAGGCCCCGTCATCAGGATCTGGGCGTTTATTGACGGATCGTGGCTTTATCGCATCGGTGGCCGACCAGGTCGGTCCTGCCGTTGTCCGTATTGATTCATCCCGTACCGTAGCGCAACGATCTGGGCCATTTAACGATCCCTTCTTTCGAGAATTTTTTGGGGATATGTGGGAGCAGCCCTCTACGCGGGTGGAGCGTGGTCAGGGGTCTGGTTTTGTGGTTGAGGCCGATGGCGTAATCTGGACCAATGCCCACGTTGTGGAAGGGGCCGACACGGTCACGGTGACCCTTAAAGACGGTCGTGAATTTAGGGGTGAGGTCGTCGGTGAAGATCCGCTCACGGATGTCGCTGTCATTAAGGTGCAAGCTCAGGATCTGCCGACGGTGACCCTGGGGGATTCAGAGCAGCTGCGGCCAGGGGAGTGGGCGATTGCCATCGGTAATCCCCTCGGTCTCGACAATACGGTGACAGCCGGTATTGTCAGTGCCACTGGCCGCACCAGTGCCCAGATTCGCGTACCGGATAAGCGAGTCCAGTTTATTCAGACGGATGCTGCGATTAATCCTGGTAATTCGGGAGGCCCTCTGCTGAATGAGCAAGGGGAGGTGATTGGGATTAATACAGCTATTATTGGCGGTGCTCAGGGGTTAGGGTTTGCGATTCCCATCAATTCAGCGCAGCGGTTAGCCCAGGAACTGATTGAAAAAGGTCGGGTGGATCATGCTTATTTAGGGATTCAAATGCGCACCCTGACCGCCGAGCTGCGGCAGCAAATCAACAATGACCCACGTAATGACGTGCGATTAGACGCGAATAAAGGCGTTGTGATTTTAGGCCTGATGCGCAATTCTCCAGCGATGCAGGCGGGTCTGGAAGTCGGCGATGTGATTGTGACCATGGATGGACGCTCGATTGCAGAGGCGGAACAGGTACAGCAAATTGTGCAAGATGTCGGTGTGGGAGAATCGATTGCACTCGAGGTTGATCGAGGGGGGCGCCAGGTGACCTTAGATGTGCAGACTAAGGCACTGCCTCAGCAGCGGCGCTAATGGCTATTTGTTCTGTTATTGAGCTAGGGGATGAGCGGTTGCGATCGCACGCCCAGCCGATCCGGCACATTGATGACCCCCAGCAGCAGGTGCTGATTGATGACTTATTGGCGACTGCAGCTGCGAAGAACGGCGTCGGTATCGCCGCGCCGCAAATTGCCCAGGGGCTGCAGCTGTTTATTGTGGCGTCACGTCCCAATCCCCGCTATCCTCAGGCTCCAGAGATGGAGCCTACGGCCATGATTAATCCTCAATTGCTAAGCCACAGTGACGATCAGGTCCAGGGCTGGGAGGGATGTCTGAGTGTGCCTGGACAGCGCGGACTGGTGCCGCGATATCGAGAAATTGAGGTAGCCTATCTTGACCGCTACGGTCAGCACCATCGTCAGCATCTCCAGGGCTTTGTCGCTCGGATTTTTCAACACGAGTATGACCACCTCCAGGGCATCGTGTTTCTAGATCGGGTGTTAGATCCTCAAAATATTCTGACCGAAGCAGAGTATCAGCAGCGGTTTGGATAGCTTGTTTGTGAATCGTGCTTTTATCACCTACTGCTATCTATCTTTAGCGCGGGGCTTAGGGCGGCGTCTGCCACCGCCTTTGCCGGTCGAATCTTTTTCAACTTGGGTGATGCGTAGCGGCTGACCCGCAATAGAAACCTTTTTGAGCGTGCGCAGAATTTCCTTGGGCATCCCGTCTGGTAAGTCAACGGTACTGTGGCTGTCGTAGATATTGATGCGGCCAATGTAGCGACTTTCAAGACCGCTTTCATTTGCGATCGCACCCACAATATGGCCCGGCTTCACCCGGTGGCGGTGACCTACCTCAATACGGTAGCGACCCATCCCCTGCTCGGGGGGAGAGGCTTTGCGATCGTGCCGCTGTGGCCGTTCTCTCCGGTTGTTGCGTTCCGGTTTAGGAGGACGCTTACGCTCGACCAGTAATAGAGGTTCATCACCCTGGACAAGCTTGGCTAGGGCTGCAGCAATTTCAATGGCAGGTACATTATGTTCCTGTTCATACTGTTCCATTAGGTTATTGAAAAACTCTAAATTCTCTTCCGCGAGAGTATCTGTAATCTGTTGTTTAAAGCGGGCAATGCGCTTGTTATTGACCATCTCTGTGGTCGGCATTTCCATTTTTGCGATTTTTTGTTTAGTTGCTCGCTCAATGGCATACAGCAACCGTCGCTCCCGAGGTGCTACAAATAAGATCGCCTCCCCCGTACGTCCTGCTCGTCCCGTACGACCCACACGGTGCACATAGGTTTCGGTATCGTAGGGCATGTCGTAATTAATCACATGGCTAATACGCTCCACATCTAAACCCCGAGCAGCAACGTCTGTTGCAACGACAATATCCAGCTTGCCTGACTTCAGCTGGTCCACCGTCCGTTCTCGCTGAATCTGCGACACATCTCCACTCAGGGGGGCGGTCTCGTATCCTCGCGCGGCTAATTTTTCCGCTAACTCTACGGTGGCCAGCCGTGTCCTGACAAACACAAGCATGCCGTCAAATGTTTCCGTTTCTAAAATGCGGGTCAGTGCATCCAGCTTGTGGTACCCACTGACCATCCAATACCGTTGACCGATGGTATCCGCCGTTGAGGTTTTCGACTTGATCAATACTTCAGTCGGATTATCCAGATGTCGCTGAGCAATGCGTCGAATTTCTTTAGGGAGTGTGGCTGAAAACAGAGCCACCTGACGCGAATCAGGGGTTTTTTCTAAAACCCATTCCACATCGTCAATAAAGCCCATGCGCAGCATTTCATCGGCTTCATCTAGAACCAGGCATTGGAGCTCACTGAGGTTGAGGGTGCCACGCTTCATGTGGTCCATCACCCGGCCTGGGGTGCCAACGACGATGTGCACCGAGCGCTCTAGCTTACGTAGTTGAATGCTGTAGCTTTGTCCGCCATATAGGGGCAGCACATGAAAGCCTTTCATGTGCGATGCATAACTTTGAAACGCTTCAGCTACCTGAATAGCTAGTTCTCTAGTGGGAGTGAGTACCAGTGTGTGTGGCAACCGCTGGCTAATATCCACCCGTGAAAGCAGCGGTAATGCAAAGGCAGCTGTCTTGCCAGTCCCGGTCTGAGCCTGGCCAATAATATCAGCACCGGCTAATACATGGGGAATAGTCTGGGCCTGAATCGGTGTGGGGCTCTCGTAGCCCAAACCTTCCAAAGCCTTTAGTACCGGCTCACTCAATAACAAATCATTAAAGGTTGGAGCCGATTCCACATCCATTGCCATCTATCTAAACCTGATACGAGCGCTGTAACAGCCTGACAGATGTTGAGTCAAAAATAAAATCTGACAACAAAATAAGAACATTACAATCCTTATACTGCAGCCACACTAAACACACCGATAGACTGATGATCTGTCAAGAATGTTCCCACTATAAGCTTAATTAGGCCTTTCCGTAGATTTTATATGGTCTCAGGAATTTTGCCTGATGACCAGTCCACAATTCCACTGAGTCGGCTCTATACTTAGAACAAGGCATATGTTTGGGTGCACTACCAAGAAACCAGGGGACGAGCTTGAGACAGCCATCTCAGCTAACACATCATTCTAGATTTCTACATTCCGTTTTTAGAAAACCCATAACATTATGCGGACTACCTTTGAAGCTTCCCAAGACTGGGGAAGCGGCTTGGTGGGATTCTTTAGTATTGAAAATAATGGGACCACGCAGCTTGAGCAGTGGGTCATTACTATTGAAACCACCTTTGAAATCGAAACTCTTTGGGGTGGAGAAATCCTTGAGCGCGTTGGCAATCGCTACACAGTAGGAGCGACAAGCTGGAATTCGCACTTGGATCCTGGTGAGAGTACTAAGTTTGGGTTTGTTGGTCAGGATGCAACGGCCTATCCTCACCAAGTCACTGTCATTCCTCAGACTCCAGTAGAAGAAACCGTTCTCGATTCTACATCTCCAGACCAGTCTATTGAACCAGCACAGGCGGCTATTGAATCTGTTGACTTTACGGTCGACAATCAGTGGGGGCATGGGTTTGTTGCGAATCTCAGCTTTACCTATACCGGCTCTCAGCCGACTAATAGTTGGGAGCTGCAGTTTGAAGCCCCGTTTCATATTCTTAACCTTTGGCATGGTGAGCTGGTTGAACAGGAGGGAGATCTCTATACGATTCGCAATGCCCACTGGAACAATATTCTGTTGCCCGGCGACACAATTACGCTGGGATTCCAAGCTGCAGGGGCGGTGGATATTCCCACCGATTATTACTTCAATGGTGATCCTGTTGGCGATGCTCTAGGTAAGCCAGTGGTGGCTGTGCCAGAGAAACCAGCTGTGCCTGATGTCTCTGAATCTGATCCTCAGCCAGTAGATACGCCTGAACCTAAGGAGCCACTTGAAAAGCCGGTAGACGATGCTCCAATAGAGGACTCTCCAATAGAGGACTCTCCTATGGAGAATCCTCCGATTGAACAACCTGTTGCTGAAGAGCCAGCGCCTATAGACGATGCCCCAATAGAGGACTCTCCTGTTGCAGAGAGTCCGGTCAAGCCACCTGTGGTGGAAGCCCCACCTGCGGCACCTCCAATCAAAGATACCCCTGAGGAGCTGCCTTCCGATGTAGATGCGCCGACAGCTTCTGAAAAAGCCTTATCTCAGTATGGTGAGGCGTTGCAAAAGTCTTTCCTATTCTATGAGGCGCAGCGTTCTGGGAAATTACCGGACGATAATCGAATTGCTTGGCGTGGGGATTCTGCCCTCAATGACGGGGCTGATGTCGGGATCGATTTGACTGGTGGTTATTATGATGCTGGCGACCATGTGAAATTTGGCTTCCCGATGGCGGCCAGTACAACCATGCTCACCTGGGGGGTGCTCGAATATTACGATGCCTATGCCCAAAGCGGTCAGCTGGACGAAGCCTTAGATGCCATCAAGTGGGCCACTGACTATTTCCTCAAAGCCCACATTAGTGACGGTCAAACGACCCAAGCCTTTTATGGTCAAGTCGGTGATCCTAAGCTGGATCATGCGTATTGGGGCTCTCCTGAAAATCAGACTATTGAGCGTCCGGCCTATAAGATTGATCCGGCAAATCCAGGATCTGACCTAGCGGCTGAGACAGCTGCCGCCTTGGCCGCTGCCTCTATAGCTTTTCGGGCTACGGACCCTGTCTATGCCGATCGGCTTTTAGTCAATGCCAAACAGCTCTATGCCTTTGCTGATGCTTATCGGGGGCGATATTCCGAGAGTATTTCGCAAGCTAAGGAGTACTACAACTCTTGGAGTGGTTATACCGACGAACTGGCCTGGGGTGCAGCTTGGTTATACAAGGCGACCGGGGAGTCACACTACCTAGATAAGGCCCAGAAAAGTTATCAAAACCTAGGGGTTGACTGGACGCAAAATTGGGATGACAAATCCTATGGCACTGGAGTTTTATTAGCCCAAATTACAGATAAACCCCTTTACCGTACCGAAGTTGAGAACTGGCTCAACAACTGGGTATCGGGGGATATTGCGAAAACCGATGGCGGTCTTGCCTGGGTCGATGAGTGGGGGTCTCTAAGATACAGTGCCAATACAGCTTTTATCGCAGGTGTCTACAGTGATACGGTCAACCCGGCGGGGGGGCAATATGATGCGTTCTCTCGTAATCAGATTGATTATATTTTGGGGGATAACCCTGCCCAACAAAGTTATGTAGCTGGCATTGGTGCAAGCTTCCCCAAAAATGTTCATCACCGGGCAGCATCGGGTACAACCAAGATTACGGACCCGGCTCCCAATGAGTATGTGTTGCACGGTGCTTTAGTAGGAGGACCACGATTGCCCCATGACTTTTCCTATACCGATGAGCGCACTGACTTTCTAGGTAATGAGGTGGCCCTTGACTTTAATGCAGGGTTTACAGGGGCTGTTGCCAGACTGTATGGCCAAGACGGCGGTGGGCTGCTGAGCGATGAGGCTTTGATTGCTTTGTCTCAGCCTGGTTTATCTGATGTCGCTTAGGGATGCTGCGCGACTCGCTATTTCCAATACCATCGCTTTACAATGACTCATGTATCTTCTGATAGGTGGGCAGCGTAGGCGATGGTGTTTGACTATATTTTCAACTTTGGCAACTTATTTGTGCTGCCGTTTTGGACGCTGATGGTGCTTGTGCCTAACTGGGAGGTGACCCGTAAAGTCATGGCGTCCTATATTCCTTTTGTGGTGCTAGCTGTACTCTATGTCTATTGCTTTGTTGCCAGCCTGGACCCTGACAAGCTAGAGGAGTTTGCGAATCCCACACTGACAGTTCTGGCAGATCTGTTCTCCGATGAGAAGGTCATGACCACTGGCTGGGTTCATTTTTTGGTTATGGATCTTTTTGTGGGTCGCTGGATTTATTTACAGGGTCAGGAGAAGCAGCTTTTTACTCGGCATTCCTTGGCGTTATGCCTATTTGCAGGACCCATGGGGTTGTTGTCACACGTTATTACTGCATGGATGACCCCTTTGTTTAAAAAGCCTGCTGAGGCAGCTTGAACTGAGCTGCTTTAGTAAAACGATATTGATGGCGCTTGGTCTTTAGGGCTGAGGCGTATTGCTGTGGTCTGAAATCCTACAAAAGTCTAATTTATGCAAATCTATCCTGGGATAGCGCAAAGGCCAACGTAGATCTCGGTGTGAATAACGTCAGTATGTATTGGCTGCCACCTCACAAACACTTCGCGTTTTTGATGAGTAATTTGCGCACAATTACGCGACTCATATGGCTGAACTCTCGGCATCATGGCAGTACAGACCCGTTATTCCACCACAGTTAAACGCGAGAATTACGTCCTATGGTCGCCGTCAGAAAGCCAGAAATATCACCAGAGGTTATTTTACAGCAGGTCTGGAATACCCATAAGCTGACGCGCAAAGACTATGTGAGACTATCGTCTTTTTTACTATCTATTGTTGAGTTGACCCCGCACCAGCGAGAACAGGTGCATCATATTTTTGATGAGCTGAGTATGGGTAAAATTCAACTGATTGACCAGTAGGGCCTCCTTCTACTCTCGTTACACACAGAGGGTTACCCACCAAAAATATTGAGCTGCGAGTCAGGATCGGCTTCAGCAACCATGTGTTTCTTTGATGGTTTTTTCGGACGGCTGCCTTGGCGTAAGCCAACGGCGATTTTACTGTGTTTTTCAATCTGACCCATAACTTGCTGGGCTCGCTTGATGACGCTAGAGGGCAGACCGGCCAGACGCCCTGCTTCTATGCCGTAGGAGCGATCGGCCCCCCCTGGCTGTACCTGGTGCAGGAAGATTATTTGATCAGGCATTTCTTTGACCGTTACTTGAAAGTTGGCTACGTTCTCTAAGAGGGATGCCAGTTCATTGAGTTCATGATAGTGGGTGGCAAAAATAGTGCGGGCACCAATCTCGCTGGCTAGATGTTCGGCTACGGCCCAGGCAATGGAAAGCCCGTCAAACGTGGCGGTGCCGCGACCAATTTCGTCGAGCAGCACCAATGATTTGGGGGTGGCGTGGTTAAGGATATTAGCGGTTTCGTTCATTTCTACCATGAAGGTGGATTGACCCGTGGCCAGGTCATCGACAGCGCCAACGCGGGTGAAGATGCGATCGCAAACCCCCAACACGGCCCCCTGCGCCGGGACAAAACTGCCCACCTGCGCCATCAGTTGAATCAATCCCACCTGGCGTAGATAGCAGCTTTTGCCGCTGGCATTGGGACCGGTCAAAATCACCAGATCGGGTGTTTTTTCAGCGGTATCATAGCCCAGACCCGTTGAATTAGGCACAAAAAAGCCAGCGGGCAGCGACTGCTCAACCACCGGATGCCGACCAGCTTCGATGGTCAGGGTGCGGCCTTTGACCATTTTTGGACAACAATAGCCTTGATAGATGGCAATCTCCGCCAGACCACAGAGGACATCTGCCGCCGCCACATTCACCGCAACTTTACGAATCAGTTCCGCATGTTTGCCGACGTCTTCGCGCAGCCCTAGAAAAATCTCGTACTCAATTTGATTAATCTCATCCTTGGCGTTGAGGATACGAGCTTCTCTCTCTTTGAGTTCTGGAGTGATATAGCGCTCCTCATTGGTCAGGGTTTGTTTGCGAATGTAGTCGTCTGGTGCTTGATTGCTTTTAGCTCGCGAGATACTGATGTAGTAGCCAAAGGCTTTGTTAAACCCAACTTTTAGATTAGAAATGCCAGTGCGGTCCCGCTCGGTGACTTCCAAGTTGGCAATCCAGCGCTGGTCGCTGCTCACCTGGTCTCGCAAACTATCCAAATGAGCGTGAACACCCTCACGAATGAGGCCGCCATCGGTGAGATAGAGCGGGGGGCTATCGACCAGGTGCGATCGCAGCTGCTGACCCATTTGCTCCAGCTCTTGTGGTACCGTCTGCAGCTTGACCAAATAGGGCGATTGACCATGGGCCATCAGGGCCGCCAGGTCCGGTAGTTTTTCAAAGGACTCAGCCATAGCCACCAGGTCGCGCCCGTTAGCCGTTCCTGAACCCGCGCGCCCGGCCAGCCGCTCCAGGTCATAGATCTGTTTCAGGATCAGCTGCAGCTGCTGTCGCAGGGTGCCATTATCTACGAGTTCGCTAATGGTGGTTTGGCGCTCATGGATTTTTTCAATGCTGAGTAACGGCTGTAGCAACCAGCGCCGCAGAGCCCGACTGCCCATGGCGGTAGTGGTTTTATCCAAAGCCCACAGCAGCGATCCGTGAAAAATTCCATCCCGGACTGTTTGGGTAATTTCCAGATTGCGCCGAGTTTGATTGTCAATGACCAGAAATTCTGTGGTTGTATAGGTGGAGAGAGGCCGTAGGGGAGCCAGACTCTCTTTTTGTGTATCTTCGAGATAGTTTAATAACCCGCCAGCGGCCCGCACCGCTAAGGGTAGCTGGTCACAACCAAAGCCTTCTAACGATCTCACACGATAGCTTTGCAACAATCGCTGTTTGGCTTCGGCATGGGTAAATGCGGTTTGAGACCGAAAGGTATAACAAAACTGGGTGGGCAGTCCCTCTGGTAGCTTGTCGGAGGTTTCTCCCGGGCGCAGCAGTGCGCCTAAATCAGGCGCATTTGTGGGGATTAACACCTCGGCGGGCTGCAGCCGCATCAGCTCTTGGGCCAGCTGGTCGATGGTACTGCCCTGGGTGGTAAAAAACTCTCCTGTAGAGACATCTGCGTGGGCTAGACCCCAGTGTTTATCAGCAATCACTAAAGCGGCTAAAAAGTTGTTGCGTTTAGCGGTGAGCATCCCCTCTTCGAGGATGGTGCCGGGGGTGATCACTCGGGTAACTTCTCGTTTGACCAGTCCCTGGGCCTGGGCGGGGTCTTCCACCTGGTCGCAAATGGCGATCGCAAATCCTTTTTCCACCAGCAGCGCACAGTAGCGATCCAGGGCATGGTGGGGGATGCCCGCCAGGGGCACTTTGCCAATGGCTTTACCGGCATCTTTGCTGGTGAGGACGAGTTCGAGTTCGCGGGCAATTGCGATCGCATCTTGAAAAAACGTTTCAAAAAAGTCCCCCACCCGATACATCAGCAGGGCGTAGGGATAGGCATCCTTCACCTCAGCATAGTGCCGCATCATCGGTGTCAGGTCCGAACGCTCCACCTCTGCATAGTTGGTGTACCGTACCGTATGCTTGAGCAACCGTTCTGGAATACCAATGTCTTTTGAGTCTGGTTGATCGGTGGTAGTGGCCTTGGATGCAGTCATAGGGGGTCTGAACCGTGGAAACTTGAAGCCGCATCAGCATGCCCTGAGGGGGCGACTAGATGTGACTACCGTGACTCAATTTTAGGATGCTTGTTCAAACCTAATCGCTAAGATATCCAGGAAAATCCACAAACGCGTGTCTAGCGTCTAGGATCATCTGACCTATGCTTGTTCGCTCATGGTGGCTGATGCTAACCGATATTCAGACTCGAAAGTTGACAAAACTTTTTCACCTGTACGATGCCGATAATGACGGCGTGCTAGTGCAGCAGGATTTTATTGCCTTAGCGGCCCGTCTGTCTGCACTACGTCAGGGGCAGACTGTGTCCTATCACACTCAGATCCTGGCCCATCTGCAGCAGGATTGGGGGTGTCTTTGTCAGGCTGCCGATTGCGATCGCGATGCTCGCATCACCTTGGATGAGTGGCTCACTTATTACGAGCAGGTGCTAGATGATATCAATCAATATGCCAGTCGAGTGATAGCGCTGGTCACGCTGCTATTTGCCACCTTTGACCAGGACGGTGATGGGCAAATTAGCGAGCAGGAATGGATCGGCCTACTGTCAGTATTTAATGTGCTGCCAATCTATGCCTCGTCTATCTTTCTGAATCTGGATGTCAATCAAGATGGTGTACTCAACCAAGACGAGGTCCTGACGCTGATCCACGATTTTTTCTACATCAACGAACCTTCGGCACCTGTTAACGTTATGTTTGGACCGTATTGATCGGCCAGACGGCCAGACGGCCAGACCGATCATCGGGCTGTGTATCTCTAACTAACGTTTCTTTATATGGGTTCTCTGACGCCGTCGGCCTTGCCATCTACTGATTTGCCCCAGCTCTCACCTGTACCGTTGGGATGGACTACCGATGATCGGATTGTCGCCCGGGCTCATTTGGTGGGGGAGCGGTTAGTGCTAAAAACTCTAGAGACGACCGCAGCCCTGTCTACGAATCCGCTGATTGTCCGGGCTGGGGCCTCTGGGTGTGCTGTATTGCTCAGATATGGTGTCGTTGTAGTATTTAACCTTGACCCGACAGAAGAGGCTCAGTATTTAGACTCGCTCACACCGTTTATCAAAGAACCCTCGGCAGAGCCTGTTTTTGAGGAGTTGATATTAGCGTTCCGGCCCGATGCTAAGGAACGTTTGGAACAGGCCAATCTGTGGCTTAAGGACTGTAGTGCCGAGCGGCTGCAGATCGTCGCAGAAGCGCTGGCCAAGAGCGTGGTGTTAGATTACTACGAGCAGAAAGTTTCCAGCCTGTTCGCTCAAATTAAGCCCTTTACGACCGCCATTCAAGATCCGCATCAGCGACCGCCTAAGGAAAAGGAGCTACTGCGCTATATCGGTGGAACTCTGCTGATTCAACAAAAGATGCTAGGCATCGTTGAAGTCGGCGATAAACCGGACCCAATTTGGGATTTTCCTGACCTTAATCGCCTGTATTTACGCCTGGAAGATGAATATGAGCTGCGGGAACGGTTGCTGATTTTAGAGCAAAAGCTTTCTCTCATTTCTCGCAGTGTTGAGACGGCTCTGGGCATACTACAGCAGGGCAGCAGCCATCGAGTGGAATGGTACATCGTGATTCTAATTGTGGTGGAGATTTTATTGGCTGTTTACGAGCTGTGGCTGCAGTAGCTCTGGGCGATTGTCTGTGCACCCGGAAATCATCACGTTAGCTTTGTAGCTTACGTTGATGGCGCCCAATCTCGTATTGCGTCCTGTTTTGTCAGGGGGAAACACCATGAAACCTAAGGCTTTGCCAGTAGTCCTACGAAAGTTTATCTTTCGAGATGAGGTCTCTCCTGAAGACATGGCCTATCTTGATCAAGAGATTGATCACGGACAAGACAATGCTGCCGTGCGGCTGAGCAAAATCGGTGCTCCTGGGGCTCATCACAGCGCCATTCCTGGCTACTTTGTGATGAGTAGTGCGCCTCCCAATATCGAAGATGCCAAGGCGATGCAGCCGTCAGAGATCCAGGATGCGGCGCAGGGGGTGGCTGAAATTGCTAGCTATCTTTACGAGATCTATGCCCGCAGCGAAGGGCCTGATCCGGAGCTAACGATTGCTGTGCATGGGTACAACAGCGGTCGTAGTTCGGTAAGAGACTGGTACAAAAATATTTTTCAATATATTAATCGGCACGATCTGACTATTCCAAAACAGGGGAATCAGGTATTTATCGGCTATCGCTGGCCATCGGAAAACATTGAGGTCAAAAGACTGGGAGAGGCGTTCCGCGCCCTGCCGCCGCTGCCCCGAGATCTGATGTTTCTGGGATTTTTGGGCGCATTTGTTTTACTCTTGCTAGAGCTGTTGACGACTTTTGACAAGACAGTACCTGGGTTTGCGATCGCACTATTTCTAGCTGTTCTATTAGGCGTATCGACGATTGTATTAACCCTGGTCATTCTACGAATGGTCGTGTACTTTCGCGATCGCTACCGGGCACAGAACTTTGGCGTATTGGATCTCGTGGAGTTACTCCGGCAAATTGATCGCTCTCTAGTCAACATGAAAGCTGCCGATATTAAGCGGCAGCACCCCGACGAGCAAAACCCTGCTGAGCAAGCTGCTAAATTTTGGCAGCAGACCCACCGAAAAGTGAAGCTCTCATTTTTGGGTCACAGCATGGGGGGCTTTGTCGTCACCAACGTGGTCCGAATTTTATCCGATGTGTTTGATTCTCGCTCCATTGGTAATCAACCTCCAGCGGATGTGGGCTCTGTTTTTCGCCTAGAGCGACTGATCTTAACGTCGCCGGATATCCCTGTCTTGACCGTTGTGTCTAGTCGGGTAAACTTTCTCTCCTCGTCCTTACGCCGGTTTGCTGAATCGTACTTATTTAGCAGTGAAGGAGATTTGGCCCTGCGAGTTGCCTCTGCTACAGCTAACTACTTTACGTTTCCTAGCAGCAGTGAAGCCATGGGGTATCGTCTGGGTAACATCTCTCTAAAAACAACCTATGCAGACCCGAGAGACTATGGCATCGTTAACTTAGCAGATTTAGATCAAAATTTCTTTCCAGGCATATCGTTGGAAGAGTCTGTTGCCCGTAGCTCATATCAGGTAATGGAGCATCTCTTTTTAACCTATAGCTGGTGGTTTGGAGAGAAAGGATTTAACACACTGGCTAAAATGGCACGCGATCGCACGAAGGCAAGCCAAACGCAACAGTCACTCACCCAGCAACCACCCAAAATTACAGTTGCAGACTTCTTTACCTACTTTGATTGTACAGACTACAAGGACGTTACCTTTTCCCTGCAAAAAGGGCAGAGTAATTCTCAAGCTAAAGGACTACTCACCCGAGCCAATCGTAAGAAAGCACTGGGTTGGTGGGATTATTTAATGCTGGCAGTCGATGGATTACTCGGGAAACGCGATGTACACGGTGGCTATTTTCAAGGGCAGTTCACCCAGGAAATCATCTATCGCATCGCCTTTTTAGGGTTTACAGGTTATTTGGAAACCTTAGATTCCGATCCTAAGCTGGCATTTGATCCCCATGTAGCATTGAGTAAGTTACATATGCGCTGTCGGGATTTGGGAATTCAAAGCTTTCTCTCTCCATTTCGCTATCGTGTGAACATTAAAGGCGAAAACATTACCCATAATAAACAGGAACTGATAGAGGCTATTGATCAAGAGGCATCTGAAATTCTGCAGGTGAACAAGACGGCAGAATTTCTCAAGAGCCAAGGGTTTGATGTCGTTGTGAAATAGTCGCTGGCCCTAAACACAACCCAATAAAATAGGGGTAGGAGCTTCTTCAACGCCCCCACCCCTGTTGTCGCTGATTAAAAGCGTGGTTAGCCCCCGACGCGGATGAGTTCCACATCAAAGATCAAGGTAGCATTGGGTGGAATGACTCCCCCAGCACCGCGAGGACCATAGCCCAAATCAGGAGGAATCACGAGCTTACGACGACCACCCACGCGCATGGTAGAGACGCCTTCATCCCAACCCTTAATGACTTGACCGACACCGATGGTGAAGGAGAAGGGACGGTTGCGATCGCGGCTACTATCAAACTTTTCACCATTTTCCAAGGTGCCGGTGTAATGCACAGTGACTGCCTGACCCTGGACAGGTAGAGCGCCAGTACCCACTTCTAGGTCTTCATACATCAGACCAGAGTCGGTTGTGGTCATATTTTCATCGGACATATCAGTCGTATCCTCAGTTATTTCCTCGGGATCCAAGTCAGATGCTGCTTGAGCTATGAGCGTAGACTTGGCAGCTTGGGTTGTGGCCACGTCTGTGGGCAAATTACCTGCGACAGCTTCACTGCCCCCTAACTGCGTGGCAACTGCCACTACACAGCAAATGGCAAAAACCCCCAGACTAATTAAAACTTCTTTCACAGTTTATTCTCCCAGTGCGATAGCGCAAGCGCTGATACTTCAGCTCGCAGCCTGCATCCAAATTGTACGTTACGAATCCTAAAAAATAGATCGAGCACCGGTCACATTTGTGTCGGTGTCGCTGGTCGCTGCAGGTTAATCCCTAGCGCCATTGCTTATTTTCTAGGTCCCGCAGTTGGCGTTCTAAACGGTCTAAGCGTCCTCGAAGTTCATCCATTTCAGCCTGTCTGGGGACGCCTAGATCTTGCATAATATTGCGAATCTGACGCTGCAGCTGTTCGTCGATAGCAGCCTGGTCAATGTTGAACTGGGACATAAAGTCATCGACAAATCCCTTAGCCTGCTCTGGGTTTAGCTTGCCATCCTTAACCCAATCTTCGGTCACCTGACGTAGCTGTTCGGCTACCAGTGAGGTAGTGCCAATACCCAACATTAAAAGCTGCCGAAATAGATTGGATGAGTCCATAGTTTAGCTCTAAGGAATGAATGGTGAGACGATTTAGTCAACTGTAGTTGGAAACCTCAACGTTTCATCTTTTAAGAATTACAGTTTAGATGTCGTTTCAACTTATATAAACTTATTCTGGCAAACTATTGACGTATTCGACGGGCGGTTAACCGTATGCTGCAAAGACTTCTATGGTGTGTGGTGGCTGTATGGGCGGCTATTGTCCTGGCGAGTGCCCCTGTCAATGCCGAAGTGACCTTTACCCCTCAGCCATCTATGGTGATTGAATGGCTAAAATTTAGAGTAGATGCTACTCAGCGGGACCGCTACTTAGCGATTGATGACGAGATTTGGACGTCAGCCCTGGCTACCTATCCTGGCTTTTTAGACAAAACGACGTGGCTGGACCCAAAGCATGATGATGAGGTCATTTTTGTGATTGCTTGGGCTACCCGTGAGCAATGGCAATCAATTCCTGAAGAGGAGTTAGAGCAAATTAACCAGCGGTTTGATGCAGCTCTAGGATTGAATTATGAAATGCTTGAGTCCAAAGAGTTTATTGTCCCTGCAGGGAAAGGCCTGAATGCTCCATAGTATAGATGAGTCCTCGTTTAGCTGCGATCGCAAACAACCATGCCCAGCTGTCCCCAATGCCATCAGACACTTTCAGGTGATGCCATCACCTGCAGCAACTGTGGGCTAGCACTCAAAGCCCACGGTCATCCAGGCATCGATCTGCATCGTGCCCAGGGGGATACCTATCTGTGTGAGAGCTGTACCTACCACATAGACGATAGCTGTACTTTTCCTCAACGCCCCCAAGCAACTACCTGTACGCTATATCAAGATTCAGCTGTCGCTCAGGAAGCTCGGCTTTCTGCGTCTGAGATTTATACGATTCCCTGGTGGCGAAAATATTCTGGGTGGCTAGCTCTCGGGGGTATCGTTCTTATTAGTATTGCCTTGGTGATTTTGTGAATTCCAACATCGTAGGGTCGTTCCATGGAACGACCCTACGATGAAATAATTAAAATTAAAACGGGCCTGACGGGATTCGTAGGTATACCGTCGCGAGCGCGACTACACGCAACGTCAGCTCTGCTGACAGAAGTTGCGGGTTCGTGTAGTTTTTCGAAATTAAACGGGCCTGACGGGATTCGAACCCGCAACTTCCGCCGTGACAGGGCGGTGCTCTAACCAATTGAACTACAGGCCCTTGTGGGCGATCTCTATTTTGCTTAGGAATGGCTCCTTTGTCAAACAGTTAGCTGGTTTTTTAAAAAACCAGATTATCCGGCTTCCGCATCCTTTTTCCAAATGGGTGCGGCAAAGTTAGCCAGCCAGCGTTTAACCCAAAACGTAGCGCGGCAATCATCTTCGTTGTACTTCAAAATATCGTTAAGGTATTGCTCATCCTGACTGTCGAGCCAATTGTCATACCAGCAAATAGATTGAGCCCCATTGGCACTGCTATCACGCCATTCAAAACCAATCCAGCGGGCAATGTGTTTGAGGGCGTAGCTTTCTATGGGCAGGGTAACGGCGTCAACGATGCGCTTATGAATATCGACAAAACGGCTCAGCAGCTCATCAATATCGATGATGGTGCCGTAGCGCTCGGCGAGACGTCTGACGGTTTGGGCCTCGTAGGGGCAAAAATGATAAACCGGTGAATCTGGATAGTGAGCCATGACATGTTGAAACTGATGCCAGGCGCTGGCTTCGCTCTCAGGTTCTCGGGCCACTAGCGGAATAAAGGTTTCAGTCTGGGCTTGGTTATCAACGACTAAAATGCCGTGAAGATAGACCAGATCTTTGTCAGGGGCGGCCTCAATATCAAAATAAAGCTCAACGGTGGCGCTGGGCAGCTCTTCGGGGGATAGGGTGAAGCTATTGTTAGCGTCGGTACGTGCGATCGCATTCCCCGATAGCTTAGCCTGAGCCTGGTGCACTAGCTTTTCCGCCACTTTTAGCTCAAATCCTGATGCCTGGGCCAGCGTAGCGGGCTGGTTTCGAGCCAAGGTTTCAACAGTCGTGAGGCCCAGTTTTTCTAAATGACGGTAGCGATTGAGGGTGACGCCAGGCAGCAACGACAGATGGTTTTGCCCATGGGCCACCTCGTAACAATGATTGAGCCAGACACACATATCACAGCGGCTGCGGCTAATAAACACATCCGGTGTTTGCTCGGCGGTGAGCACCGTTTCACACTGCTCTAGCAGCTCCAGCAATGTAGGCCACTGCTTCTCAAGATCGATAACGTAGGGCCGCTCCCTCAGGCGCAGATGGGCTTCTAAGGGAATGACTCCCTGCCATGCTGCCAGTACATAGGCATGGAAGGCGGCTGTCAGCTGATATTCCTGTTTGGGCTTTTTCCCCAGTTTGATATCCAATGGGACGTAGTGCCAATCGCCTAGCCATGAATCACCGGGTTGTTTAATCCAAAGATCAGGCTGACTTACATATCCGATGGTGCCATCATTATTCATGGCTGCAACCCGCCCCCGGCAAATATGGTCCACCCCCTGCTGCATGAGGGTGTAGGTTTCATGAGCGGTGGCGGCAATATTGCCCATCCGTCGTTGAGGACGATTCAGCGGCTGAAACTCAGCCAAAATTGTTTGCCGGTGAGTAGCGCTATCACCCTTCAGCTTGACCAGATAGTCACTGGGGGCTGCTTGCAAACTAGTATCTCCGTAGATGTTGAGATAAGCTCGCCGCTGGCAGCGTAGAAAGGTAAAAAGCGTACTGTCCTCAATCGTCTGTTGAGGATCTGTCTGCTCGACACGCCAAGGCACTGGCGGAGACATCCAATCAAGAGCTGACGCTGGTGTAGACGAACCAGCATCCTGAGGCGGTAACGTAGGAAACCTAGCAACCACAGCTTGACCGAGCCTGTCGGCAAGACACAACTAAACGTGTTGAAATCATTAAAGCCATTGAAGCGTGCCTATGAGCAGACGCTTTTCGCTTGCGACTAATATAACGCAGACCTGTGATTATGTGGTACCACGGGACCGGTAAAATCGCAATTATGATACCGGTCCAGCGCACGGCTGCTTAGGCCGTTAGTAATCCGGCGCTCAGTCGTCGCAACCCCCGCGTGACCACATCTGAGTAACGCAGTCTCCCTAAAAATACATCTCCCATAATCTGGGTACCGCGCGGATGCTTCACCCCAACGCGATAACCGACTTTCGGAGCCAAATAAAATGCTTTGGCTAGGCGAGCGGCCCAGCGCATTTCACTGCCCCATTCTTGAATCATGGTTTGGGTATAGTCAGCGAGTGCCCCAGAGTTGCCTGCCAAGGCGCTATGGACGGCTTCAGATGCTTTGAGACCGCTCAAAATCGAAGGTCGTATGCCTTCAGCCGTAAACGGATCGACCACACAGGCGGCTTCCCCCGCCAGTACGGCTTGGGTGGTGTGCAGGGTTTGATCACCGTCCCAAAGAAAAATAGGGTGGCCGTGCTTGCTTTCTACTTCAATATCGACGCCAAACTGTTGGGAATAGTCTGCTAGTGGCTGTACCAGGTCCCGCGATTTACGCTTGGCTGAGATAAAGGCTCCGCTGCCTAAGGAATAACCATCGGCTTTGGGGAAATTCCAAACGTAGCCGTTTTTTAGCAGACCAAACTCAAAATGGACGATGTGGCCATCATGTACCGGCAGTCGCGGTTCGGTCTCAATGGCACCGGCCATGACTGTTTTGCGCTGCTTAAACCCAAGCCATTTAGCCACGGGACCCTTGGCACCATCGGCGGCAATCAGATAACGACCGACTACCGGTTCTGCTGATGTGCTGATGTGCCAGCATCCGTCTTTAAACTCGATGCCTGTGGCCTTGGTTTCTTCTTGTAAAATGGCCCCCTGCTTTTGAGCCTGCTGCACCATGTAGTGGTCAAACTCGTCGCGGCGCACCATCCAGATGGGTTCTGACAGTTCAGAAATAACTTCGTCTTCCAGGTTATAGGTGTAGCGCACCTGGGTGACTTTCTGGGAAATGACGGGTTCAAAGTCATAGTCGAACCATTCGGCTACCTTGGGGCACACGCCGCCGCCGCAGGGCTTGTAGCGGGGCAGCTTATTTTTTTCTAATATCAGTACGGAATGGCCTTGTTTGGCTAGATGATAAGCGGCTGTGGCTCCAGCAGGACCGCCACCGACAACAACGCAATCATAAATAGATGTCATAAATAAATTGAACTTGTATGGGTGAGAACTAGACCCATGGTACGTGGTGAAGTTTTCCCAAACGAGGGGCAATGCATGACTAATGGTCAAGGCGCTTTTCGGTCTAGCTGGGTGGCAGCTGCGATCGCATTCTTCTCTTTGGCCCGCTGGTCGTAGGGCTGCAGTTCAGCCACATCAGCCCCCGCTAAAATACTCAAATTCTCCAGGCTGATACCTCGCATTAGCATTTCTACACACCAGGTTTGTCGGGCTTGAATCAGTCGGGGACTATCCACCACATCCAGACTGTCCCACCACATATCCCAGCGTTCCTGCAGCTCGGTGAGCGTCATGGGATGGCCGTCTTCGGTAATAAACAGGGCGCTAGTGTCGTCTTTACGACTTTTGAGCCACTTGGTTAGAGGATTACTGGTATATGAGCCGTAGCGCTTGCCTAGAATCCACTGGTTGACAGGCACCTGGCGAGGGCTGCTGTAGGAGCCTGTTACCTGCAGAATATGCTGGGATTTATCGCAAATTTGATCAGAGCGCTCTAGCTGGATGAGTTCGGTTGGTAGGAGTCCGGCTCCGAATAGGGTGAGTGCGATCGCATGATCCTGCAAACTAATACTGCGAGTCTGCTTCATCAGCTGCTGCACCCAGCTGGCTGGTATATCAATAATGATGGGAGCCGCTGGAGTCGGCATGGTGACATCCATACTAGCCGCATCGCTCGGAGGATTGAGCAACGTCACTAGAGCATCTAAAAATCGGTCTCGATTTTCCCACAGAGAATAGCCACTGGTGGTTTCAATCACTGTGTATCCCACCAATACGGCTCCCACTAAGCTAGCCAATTCTTCCAACGGAAGTGGGGCCGTACAGAGCATTTGCCCCAAATGATTCGCCAGAGCCTGCTGAATCTCCTCTAGTCGCTTTTGCAGCGCCTGACGATGTTCTAAAGGATACTGATCGGCTTCACCAATCAAAGAGCGCACAAAATTGGGAAACTGCTCCAGCAGCTGCAGATGCTGGTCTAAATATTGCCGTAGCGTATTTGCCGAATACTCACCATGGAGCGGAGCGTGAGCCGTAAATGCAGGTGCCTCTTGCAACATCGTCAGCAGCAACCCATATTTATTGCCAAAATTTCGAAATAAAGTGGCCTCATTCACGTCAGCCATATTGGCAATCTGACGGGTGGTGGTATGGCTAATCCCTTGTGATAGAAAGAGTTCAAGTGCGGCCTGGGTCAGCCGGTGTCGGGTGGAAGAAGGAGACATGGACAATGTGCAAGTGCCACTTGCAACTCACGAAAAAGATTGCTAACCTAAGTTTAATGCAAGCAGCACTTGCAATGTGTTTTGAGTTTGCCAGGGCGGCGTCTGCTAGCCATGGTCGCTCGCAAGATTAACTGACCTTAACGACTTCCATGAGGACTGTATGACTGCACAATTAACCCGGCCTAGTCTAAGGCCTAATAACCTAAAAGCTGAGGTAAAACGACCTCCTACCGATTGGGTCACGCTTGGGTTCTTTGCTGTTTTTCATGGCGTTGCCCTGTTAGCGCCCTGGTTTTTCTCTTGGTCTGCATTAGGCGTAGCGATTTTGCTGCACTGGCTGTGTGGTGGTGTGGGCATTTGCCTCGGGTTCCATCGGTTGCTGAGTCATCGGAGTTTTCAGGTGCCCCGCTGGTTGGAATACCCCATCGCTTTCCTAGGAACGCTGGCAATGCAGGGCGGGCCTATCTTTTGGGTCAGTGGTCACCGCAAGCACCATGCCTTTACTGAAGATGTGCATGACGATCCCTATTCTGCCAAGCGTGGTTTTTGGTGGAGTCATATGCTCTGGCTGGTGTTTCCCAATCGTGACAACTTCGATAAAAAGCGCTACGGCAAGTACGCTCCTGATCTGATGCGTCAGCCTTTCTATCGCTTTTTGAATAACTATTTTCTACTGTTTCAAGTGCTACTTGCACTCGGGCTATATGCTGTTGGCGGCTGGTCCTTTGTCATCTACGGCATTTTTGTTCGCTCCGTGTTCCTATGGCACGCGACCTGGCTTGTGAACTCTGCCACCCACACCTGGGGCTACCGCACCTTCGATGCTAAAGATAATGCTCGCAATCTTTGGTGGGTGTCTCTAGTGACCTACGGTGAAGGCTGGCACAACAATCACCACACCTATCCTCGTGCCGCTCAAACTGGCTGGAAATGGTGGGAAATCGATGTCACCTGGTACACGATTCTGCTATTTGAGCGCCTAGGCTGGGCCAAAAAAGTCAAGAGAATCCCGGCGAAACGTCATTAGTCAGGCAGGCTGATTCATTAGAGCGCAGCAGCCCTGGGTGAAAAGCCTGGGGCTGCTGCTTTGTAGGTTCATAAACTGGAGAAGTGCGATCGCACTTCCCTGATTTGTCAGCTGCGACTATCCCTATACACAAGAGCCCAGCAAACGAGATACTGAATTACGTTCTTACACCGAGAACCCATCACTCAAACCTCTTTAGTTTCGTGGCCTATTACATCTCACCCCGTTTTCTAAACGCCCTGGCGGTTCACATCACCAAGAACTTTTTGGACCTGCCCCAGGTAAAAATGCCGCTGATTCTAGGAGTTCACGGGCGCAAGGGGGAAGGCAAAACCTTTCAGTGTGAGCTGGTATACGAGCGCATGGGCGTCAACGTCGTTCATGTTTCCGGTGGTGAGCTAGAAAGCCCCGATGCAGGCGACCCGGCTCGATTGATCCGTTTACGCTACCGAGAAGCGGCAGAGCTGGTCAAAATTCGCGGCGAAATGGCCGTGCTGATGATCAACGACCTGGACGCAGGGGCCGGTCGCTTTGACGGTATGACCCAATACACGGTGAATACCCAGCTGGTGAATAACACCCTGATGAACATTGCCGACAACCCTACCAATGTGCAGCTGCCCGGTAGCTACGATGAAACGCCGCTGCCGCGCATTCCCATTGTGGTCACAGGTAACGACTTTGCCACCTTGTATGCGCCGCTGGTGCGCGACGGGCGGATGCAAAAGTTTTACTGGGAGCCGGACCACGATGACCGTCTGGGCATTGTTGCGGGTATTTTCTCCCCCGATGGTCTCAGCCGCAGCGATATTGCCATGCTGGTGGATACGTTTCCAACTCAGGCAATTGACTTCTACGGAGCGTTACGAGCCCAAATCTATGACGAACAGATTATCGATTTTATTCACCGGGTAGGCGTGGAGAATGTCTCCCGCAGTGTGGTGAATACCAAAACGCCCCCTAGTTTCAAAAAGCCTAACTTTCGCATTGATCACCTAATTGAGGTGGGGCAGCGGCTAGTGAGAGAACAGCGTCGCCTCCAAGAAATGGGCTTAGTGCAGGAGTATAACCAGGCGTTGAATAGGTCGGGCAGCCCTCGCAGCAATGGCAACTACTATCGCGCCTATCAGCATGCCCCTTCGGCCCCACTACAGCCAGTGCAGTCGAATAATACAGCGACGAGAGCGTCTGATAGTGCTCGCGAACCCGAAGCTCAGCCTCCGACGTCATCGCTATCTCTTGCCGATGAGCTGCAGCAAGAAGTCCGTAACCTGATGGCCCAAGGCTATCGAGTGGGTATGGAATATGCTGATAAGCGTCGGTTTCGGACCAATGCGTGGCAGAGCTGTCCGGTCATCAACGGGGGGAGTGATGCTCAGGCACTCCAGACGATTGATCAATGCTTAACAGACCATGGGCAGCACTACGTACGCTTGATCGGGATTGATCCTAACAGCAAGCGCCGGGTGCTGGAGCGAATCATTCATCGCCCTTAGGGATAAGGGTTGTATCAGATTTTATGAAGCCGCAAAGTCAATCAGCCACTGAATTAACCGGGTCATTGTGGGTTCTCCGGTGACATTTTCATGCCAGTCATAACCACCAATATTGCCAGCATTGATCTCGCTTAAAACCCACTCTCCATCGTTACCCATCAGGAAATCATAGCCCAGGGTATAAACGCCTCGGCTGCTGTAGTGTTCATAGGTGTTGGCAATAATTTTCCGTTCTCGCTCAGTCACTGTGGAAGCGTCATAAGCAGCACCTGCGGTGACGTTGTGGACCCAGGTACCGGTTTGAGATTTTCTCAGCAATGCCCCATAGATTTCACCATCGACTACAAAAATGCGTTTGTCACCTTGATCGATATTTTTGAGAAATTGAACAAATTCATATTCGCTATTCGGGTCGATCTCAGTCAGATGTTTAACGACATCCTTTAGAGAAGAATATGTAAGCACACCTTCTTTAACGTTGTCAGTATAGATAGTTTGACCATCCTGCCAAATCTTAAAAACCCCAGTGCCTCCATAGCTAACATTCATTTTGGCAACAATGGGATTAAACTGTTGAAAAAAGTCTTCTATCTCTTCATAGGACGATGAAAAAATATGTTCTGGCAAATACTCTTTTCCACATTCTTCTAGAAAGTCTTTTCTCCTCGTTTTTTCAATTTGAGACGGTCGATTGACAAAACGAACCATGGTTTCTAGCTGACTAAGGTTTTTAAAGAAGTCTGCAGGGACAGGTTCATCGGCTCGACAGAATACTAGGTCTAATTCAGAGGGCTCTATCAACTCAAGGGGGCGCTGATCCAGATGTATAAAGTCATTGCCGCTGAGACTACCGGAGACATGAACGCCTCTCACTTTGCCTGAACTATCAATGCTTGAAACTGGGGCATGAAAAAAATCAATGTCTGGATTATTGGTAAATGCTTTATAGAGGCTGATGGTCGTATCAAAGTGGGGATGGGTTTTAGGATCCGTAATGCACAGTAATCTCATAGATGCTTTGAACGATTGGATGATTTAAAAGTGTTTTGATTTTTGAAACTACCATGAGCCCACCTATCAAATACTGTAGGCTGGGCTGGCTTAGTCAGTGATGCTTGACATCATCCTAGCTGTGACTCGCTGAAAAACTGAGGCTTCTGAGCGATAGCATTGACCTAAAAGGTTTTGTATCAATGGCTTTAACGTTGGGACGCCTGTAGCTACAGTGCGAATGTCATAATGATAGTCTTGGGATTCTAAAGGTTTTAGTAATCATCATGAAAGACCATTTCTCTCTTATTATCCATGGTGGAGCGGGCTCACTGGAGCACCTCAAGCGAGAGGGAAACGGATCAGAGATTATGGATAGTGTTCGCCGCATTTTGCAGGGTGGACGTCGCCTTTTGGAGAATGGAGGGACAGCCCTGGATGCGGTGACTTACTGTGCGGCTGAGCTAGAAGATGATCCCCTCTATAATGCTGGACGGGGTTCTGTCCTCAATGAATATGGCGAGGTAGAGATGGATGCGGCCATTATGGACGGCGCTACCCTGGATGCGGGTGCGATCGCAGGCGTGACCACCATCAAAAATCCGATCCAGCTGGCTCGCCAAGTACTTGAAAAAAGCGAGCATGTCATGCTGATTGGCAAAGGAGCCCAGGAATTTGGCCAACTGCACGGCATCCGTCGGATGCCAGATGACTACTTTTTTGTTGACCACCGAGTCCGCCAATGGCGCGAAGCTCAAAAGCTAGGGGGAATGATGCTTGACCATGAGGATGCATCCCCCCCTAAAAAACTGGGCACGATTGGTGCCGTAGCCCGAGATCTGCAGGGCAATTTAGCGGCAGCCACGTCCACTGGAGGTATCGTTAACAAACGCTGGGGGCGGGTGGGCGATAGCCCGATTATTGGCGCAGGTGTGTTTGCCGACAATGACACTTGTGCCGTGTCAGCGACAGGGTATGGTGAGCAATTTCAGAGAACGGTGCTCTGTAAAATGATCTCCAATTTTGTCTACTTTCAAAAACAAGATGCCGCCGCTGCCGCCACCGCAGGTATCAACTATCTGGTGCAGAAAGTGAATGGTCTCGGGGGAGTGATTGTCGTTGATCACAAAGGCGGCTGTGCTGTGGACCACTCCACATCTGGCATCATTTACGGTCTGATTGAAAAATCTGGCTCAGACGTTTGTAAGTTTACAAAATAACGAAATAGCGAGATTGGTCAGTGACCGTGGGGCTGCAGATAAATCGTGGTTGGTGAGTACGGCACGAACAATCAGCCTGCTTGTGCCGGTAGCTTTTTTCCCTCAAGGCTGTACCGATTATCATCTACCCAACGGAGAACGTTCTTGGCCAGCCGACTTTTGCTTTTGATGGCCCTGAGCGCGCCGGGCAAGTCAAGCTGCTCGGCTGTTTCTAGATGTTCTAAGTCAAACAGCCCCGTATTGACTAAATCAATCCGATTAAACTCGTCTTCTAAGTTGGTAAAAATGGCTAGAAAATGCAGCGCTGTTTCCAGCTCTGGCGGATCGATAATGGGACAATCTTGGTTAGCTAAAAAAGTATTCACGGCGCGCTCAAAAACTGCATAGATGCTCAAACCTGACTGCAGAGGGGGCCATGCAGATTTCTTTTGAGTAGTTTCTTGCTTAGAAAGGTGGGGCTATAGTCTACTCAAAAGATTATCGTGTAATGTTTGACGCGTTCTCCGAGGGCGTCGTTCCCTTAATTACCCGTGCGCGCTTAGTACTCAACAATAACCGGTGTATGATCGCTGGGTTTTTCTAACTTGCGAGGTTCGACATCGATCCAGCAGCGTGTGGCTTGCTCGTATAGTTCGGGGGAGAGGTAATGGTGATCGATGCGCCAGCCCATATTGCGTCGAAAGGAAGCAGCCCGGTAATCCCACCAGCTAAAGTGACCGCCTTCGTCTGTAAACTTGCGAAAAGCGTCGGCCAAACCGACCCCCAGCAGATCGCTGAGGCTGTCTCGTTCCATTGGACTGCGGCCAACGGCCAATACATCCCTCAAGGTTTCGCGTTCCTTGGGAGAAGACATAATATGCTTGTCTCGTTTTTCGTCGGTGTAAATGTCTTTATTCTCCAGAGCGATATTAAAGTCACCACAGACGTTGAGCTTTGTGGTTTCTTCTAGGGTTTTAATCAAATACTGTTTGAGTAGAGCTAGCCAGCGTAGTTTGTATTCATATTTTTCGCTGCCAATAGATGACCCATTGGGCACATACAGGTTGAGAATTCTGACGCCATCCAATACAGCGCTGATGACGCGTTTTTGTTCGTCAAGATTGCCGACTGCTTCCTCGTCAAGGATGGCCCCAAAGCCCATACGCACATCGGTTAACGTCGCTTTACTGATCAGAGCGACGCCGTTATAGGCTTTTTGACCATATATATAGACGTGGTAACCCAGCTCCTCAAACGGTGCTTTGGGAAAGTCAGCATCGACTACTTTTGTTTCCTGGAGACACAGCACGTCCACCTCTGGATTTGTTTGCAGCCAGTCGGTGGCATGGCTCAATCGAGTGCGGATAGAGTTAACGTTCCAAGAGGCGACTTGCATTCGGTTCGGTTTTGGCAGGGACAATGCTGTCTAGATCGGTGGTACCGGTCTGAATTAGCTCTCGTATTTTAGTATTGGGCAGCGTTGATAGGGTAACTGATGGTGCGGATCTCATTTGTAGAGTGGACTCGCGAATGGAAAAATCATTATGGAGTGATGCTTGAATCCGATTGAGAAGGAGGTCACGACGATTTGGATTGCCGGTGACGGTGAGACTTGCCGTGAGATGGGTTTGTCCGGGCGCAATTGTCCAAATGCGTAGCTGAGTCACCTGGGTAACATCACCAAAGGTGAGTAGATGGTGTTCGATATCCTCAGGATTGGTGTCCGGGGGGGCCTGCTCTAGCAAGATCCTCAGACTTTGGCGAATCAGGGGGATGGCACTCGTGAAAATAAGTAGCGCGATCGCAACGCTCACTGCCCCATCCATCCACTGCCAGTCCAACCAATACACGGCCGCCGCCACTACCAATACCCCCAGACAGCTCAACGCATCGGCTAAGGTATGCAAAAAAGCCCCGCGCAAATTCAGATCGTCATCGGTGTGGCTATGGAGTAACACGGCATTGATACCGTGTACACCCAGTCCCCCTAGGGCTGTTAACGCCATGGGGCGTGTCAAAATTTCAGTCGGTGGAGCCTGCAGCTGGGCAATAGCCTCTTGTCCGATCCAGCCTGCGATCAGCAATAGACCCATGCCGTTGACTAAAGCAGCTAAGATTTCTACGCGGCGATAGCCAAAGGGGGCCTGGGGCGAGGTGGGCCAGCGAGCTATCCAGGCGGCTAGGAGCGACATTGCGATCGCAAACACATCGGCGATCATGTGCCCCGCATCGGCCACCAGCGATAAACTATGGCTGTGTTGACTTACCCTCAGTTCCACCACTGAAAAGCCCGCTACCATTACCAGAGCAATGGCCAGGACTCTAAGTTTCTCTGGCGACGTTTCGGTCGGGCAGTCGCAGACCCCAAAACCATGATTGTGCATACTTAGAGAGTGCCACGCTCAGCTAAGACTGACAATCAGCCCTGTGCCACTCCATTGATTTGATCTTTGCTTGATCTGTAGACCTACTATGTATCTAAAGCTTTATGCCTGATCAGCCGCTTCAGGGTGATGCCTTAATCAAAGAAACCTGCCGCCGTATTCGCCTTGCCAAAAAGCTATGGGATGCCCATAACAATGCCGCCTGCCGTCGCGAACGAGAACGGGCCCTAAAGTTGTATAGTCAACTTTCAAAGGTGCAGAAGGAAAAAATTCCCCAGCAGCTGCGAGTTTGGCTACGGTATCGCAGCGAAAAATATTTTGGTGCCCATCGTACATCTCCGGGCAGTAAGCATCGCTCATCCAGAAAGCGAAAGTAGCCGCTATCGCCTCTGTCTTCCCTATGCGCCTCGCTTGGCCTTCTCAGCCGGATCGGTCCAGCGCTCCAACCAAGTAAAGCCCTGGGAAAACATCAGATTGAGAACCAGGTAGACAAGGCCAATGGCGGTATAAATTTCAAACGCACGAAAGTTAGTGGCCACCGTTAGCTGTCCCCGGCGAAAGAGTTCTTCTAGACCAATGACGGCCACTAGGCTAGTGTCCTTGAGCAATGTGGTGAACTCGTTGCCAAGCGGGGGAATCATCCGGCGCAGCGCCTGGGGCAGGACGATGTAGCGCATGGTTTGTATGGAGTTAAGCCCCATGGATGAGGCGGCCTCCCACTGACCGCGATCAATGGATTGAATGCCGCCGCGCACAATTTCAGCGACATAGGCCGCTGAGTTAAGGCTTAGGGCCAGCACGCCAGCGGACCAGCGATCAAAGGTAAAGCCTAATCCCATCGCTTTGAATAGAGCCGGGAATCCAAAATAAATCCAAAAAATCTGGACTAGCAGTGGTGTGCCGCGAAAAAACTCAATATAGGCACGGGTGGCTAGACGTACGGGCAGGAAACTAGAGAGTCTGGCGGTGCCCAGCAAAGTGCCGCCGATAAAGCCAAAGAAGATGGACAGAGCGGTTAGCTGTATGGTCGTTACGGCCCCCTGGAGTAGAGCGGGCAGAGCATCAATAATATATTCCACGTCAGTGGGGCCTCTACTGTGAGGTCCTTTGAATGAATAGTAGTGCTGTTGGCCCTAACAGGGTGGCCAGGGCGATGTTGCGAGACAGGTGTGATGGTCAGGTTTCGCCAGCACAGGGACTTAGAAACCTGATGGCCCACTAAAAAAATCTAAAATGCGGTCTCAGGTAGCGTACCGACAGGAGCGGTACCAAACCATTTTTCGTAAATGGTGTCGTAGGTACCGTTTTCGATTATTTCTGTCAGGGCTGTGTTTAAGATCTCTAGGTTAGGCGAATCTTTGGGCATGGCGATGCCATAAAACTCTTCGGTGAGTAGTTCGCCTACGACTTTAATGCCGCCAATGTTACCGGTTGCGATCGCATCTAAAGTAGCTGGTGCATCATTGATGACCGCATCGGCGTTACCATTGGCCAGTTCCTGCAGTGCCAGGGGCGCAGAGTCAAAGGTACTTACCTTGGCATCCTTGATTCCACCTGCCATTTCGGCACCTGTTGTGCCAATTTGCACAGCGATCTTTTTACCCTCTAAGGTTTCGATCGATGTGATTTCAGCATCTTCTTCGGCAATTGCGATCGCCAAACCAGCTCGAAAATAAGGTCGTGAAAAATCTACCGTAGCGGCACGTTCTTCAGTAATGGTCATACCACTAACAGCGGCTTCAATAGTGCCAGCCTGTAGGGCCGGAATTAACCCATCAAAGGGCAAACTCTCAAACTCAATTTCTACACCAGCCTGGTCTCCAATTGCTCGCAGTAAGTCGATGTCAAAGCCTACCAGCTCGCCGCTGTCACTCTGGGACTCAAAGGGAGGAAACGCGGGTTCTGTGCCAACGACCCAAGGACCGCTAGTAGCAGCAGCGATTTCACCATCCGGTGCTGTTGCTGCTTCCTCACCACCGCCACCACAAGCCGCCAGTACGAGGGCTGCCCCCAGACTCAAACAAGCATTTTTGATAAAGCGAGATCGTTTCATAGTACGCATGGACTCCTCAACCTTACTAATCTAATGACCCTAGTTTTGAGTGATGACATATTAGGAGCACATCACTCTGATATTTCAACGTTTGATCTACGAGATGTAGTTTAAACTACCAACAACAAAAAATTGGACAGTGCTGATTTTTGAGCAGATTTGGCCGCTTAACTGCTGACTCTTGATGTTCAGATCGGGCTGATCTTATCAATCAAAAACAACAAAAACAGTGTTGTTTGTAGCTCAGGCACTGTTTTCAGCGGTATCATGCCAACTTAAAGGATTCTCGGTGGCAGCTATTGTGGCAGAAGCAGCGATTTACTTTGCAAATCTACAGAAAAACTACGGTGATCTATCGGTGCTCAGGGGCATCAATGGCCAGATTCACCGAGGCGAAGTAGTGGCTATTATTGGTTCATCCGGCTGTGGCAAAAGCACGCTGTTACGGTGCTTTAATCGCTTAGAAATCATCAGTGGTGGTCAGCTGATCGTGAATGATATTGATCTGTCTGTTACTAACCTCAGTGCTAAGTCACTACAGCAGCTGCGGGCCAAAGTAGGGATGGTGTTTCAGCAGTTCAATCTCTACCCTCACATGAGTGTGCTGGAGAATCTCACCCTGTCACCCCGTAAAGTTTTGCAATTATCGGCTGCCGAGTCGGAGGAACGGGCTCGTGTTTATTTGGCCAAAGTCGGTTTAGCCGAAAAATCAATGGCCTATCCAGATCAGCTCTCCGGCGGTCAAAAGCAGAGAGTCGCCATTGCCCGCTCGCTTTGCATGGAGCCTGAGATTTTGCTCTTTGATGAACCGACCAGTGCGCTCGATCCTGAGCTTGTAGGTGAGGTCTTAGAAGTTATGCGTGCCCTAGCCGAGGATGGGATGACCATGGCCGTGGTTACCCACGAAATGCAGTTTGCTCGGGAGGTAGCTAGTCGCGTCATGTTTCTTAATAAAGGGGTGGTAGAAGAAACGGGTGACCCGCGAGATGTGTTGAGAAATCCTCAGAGTGAGCGACTGCAGATATTCCTCAGCCGTATGAATGGTCTGACGGTTTGAGTTAAGGATAAGGATTTTCAAGATCCAAAAATTAACGCTGGAGAGACGTTCCATGGAACGTCTGTAGTACCAATTAGTAGAACCTACTGTGAGCCATAACGTGCTCTCGAGTGGTCAGCTTAGGCAAATCCTCGTTCTATAAAACTACAGCCTTGCTGGTAAATAGTGTGGGCGTAGTCAGTCCACTGCCCTTGGCCCCAATAGCGGAAGCAGCTAGTTTGCAGAACTAAGTTATGTAAGAGTGCCTGCCGATAGTTGGCATTTAAGGCTAGCTTAGAGTGCTGACTTACGGGTACGGCATTGATCGCTTGGTGAAAACGAGCACTGAGTTGTTCCATAGGACCAATGACGTTCTCGTAGCCATCAACCCAACTGCGATCATTGGTCCAAGATCCCCCGGTAAATGTAGTGTGGTGTTGCTGGAGTGTTGCAATTGCATTCTGCATCCGTTCTGGGGTGATCTCGCTACTTAGGGTCTGCCAGAGCTGATGTTGGCCAATCGCCTGACATGCAGGAAAATTCTCTTCGGTGACGCCCTCTGCTTCCAGCAGTTCTAAATATTCAGTGCCATTAATTCCGGTAATGCCAGCCTCATGACGCGCCTCATGCCAAGCGCGCTTGAACGCCCCCGGAAATTCATTCATCATGACACCGCCGTTCTCACCATCGGAAATTTGACTGACTAGAGGGGGAATTGAGTGATTTCCTACGTTGACTTGACCCAGGGTTTTAGCTTCGTAATAGGGTTGCATCTGGCCAATCAGTTTGGTGTCAGACCCTTGGGTTTTAATCAACGCCGTAATGGAGACTTCCTGACCATAGCTGTTGCGAGCGACTAAGCGGTGAGGCAAGTGAGGCTGTCGGATACCTTCTCCTGTGAGCATCTCCACCGTATGTTCCTGGACCATCACCCAGCGATAGCCACTATCTTTGAGCGCACTCACCAAGGTATATAGAGCATCGGGATGATTCGGGAGCTGCATTTCAGGCAGTGAAAATCCCCGAACGCGTTTTAGGGCTTCTAGGCCGAAAATACTGACGAATTGATGCTGCCAAGCCTGAATGTGAAACTTAATGTCAGGCAGTGGTGTGGCGGCGGCTACCGCATGTCCCCAAAATGTTCCTAACCATTCCACATGGGGCTGATACCTAGCATCGCAGGTAACGCCTTTGAGTTTGTCGATAATGTCGCTACGACCCATTTGCTGCAGGCCCCATAGCAAATTACCCGAGTAATCCAGCATAACCCGTGGGTTACAGCCCTGCTCGACCAGCTCAGGGATAAAGTCACCTATGCGGGCATAGCAGTAGGCGAAAGGACCCGCATTATGGTTATCACCCTCATAGGGGTGTTCAAACATATACTGCAAATGTCCAATTAGCTGGCCTGCTGGCCCTGCTGGGATTGTCGGCTGATGCATGTGAAGTGCGATCGCAAAGCCTGCCGATAGGCTACTGAGATTGAGATTGCTTCGATCTAAAAAGACTGGCCGCTCAGAATGACATACTCCTTGAATGGAGGACTCCCATCCGCAGAGTGTAGGAAGTATTTGGTCATCAATAGCTGGGGCCGACATCACAGCAGACATATGCTTCAGGGTTATTAAAGATAGATTTATCTCTCTATCCCCAGTCTCCCAGCAACGGGCTCTAAAATAAACCATCCTTATAGAAAAGATAATCTCAGATTAACTGCCCCTGGGATCTCGATTACTCAATGCCATGCTCGAAGAAAATAGCTAATTCATCTTGCAGCCAGTTTAGAATTTGTAACCGTTCTCCCTGGGTCAGATATAAGTGCCCGGTATGCCGCAATCGATCATTGACATCTTCTATATCAGAGGGAGTCATTAATCCGACCATGACCCCAATATTATAAAGAGCATCATCACGCTCCTCCTGGGTGGGGCAACCATAGCGATATCTCGAAATTTGACGGCTAATATACCTAAATGCTTGGGGATCGGCTTCCTCCAAGCGTTGCTTGCGCTCATCAGCAATAGGCTCACCAGCTACCATGGCCGCGTAGTCGGTGTCTAAGATATCCAGCTTAATGATTTTGGCTGATTGCCTTGGCATATGGCTCACGGTGGTTAAACCCCCACATGTTCTCCGTTATGTTTAGCATTGTGCACTCCCCTCAGTAGAAACTGCTGGAAGCTTTGTAATTTCGCAATTGTCCCTTTGCAAACGTTTGCGAAATCCCCGCTAGTTGCTAGATATAAACCGGCATTGATGACTCTAGGCTCATACTCAGCTCTAACCAAGATGATCAGCTAGTAGGAGCACTACTTATATATGTAGTTCACACACCCTACTCTTCATCCAGGCTCAAAATAATATGGGTTCGTCATTTCCCTCTTAACCGTCTTTCCCGGTTTAGACGTCTTGGAATGACGTCTAGTGACCCAGTTCTATAACGGTATCACCGGAATCAGAACGATCCCTACCTAGTCCTAATCAGGAATGCCTCAAAATACCTGGCCAAAACTTTATTCAAATGCCCTAAATATCGTTGATTTATAGGGACATGGACTTAAAAAAATAGCTGAAGCCCTTCTTAGAGAAAGGCTTCAGCTATTTTGAAAAAAATTTCACGAAAGGTGTTGACTTCGTATGGGCGTGTCGCTATATTAGTAAAGCGCTCGACGGGGGAGCGGTTCACACCGACACCTGAGGGGCGCGGAACCTAGACAGTTAAATAGTTTGAGATTCTAGACGAAATCCTGTTTAATTTCTTTAAGTTTGAAATTGGTTAAACTTTATCACGAAGATTAGCTGATGTCAAACGACCGGATACTTAGATAACACTGAGTGTCAGGTCAACACTTGACTAATAAGTTAATTACTTTCGGGTAGTTGACTACAATGGAGAGTTTGATCCTGGCTCAGGATGAACGCTGGCGGCGTGCTTAACACATGCAAGTCGAACGAACCTTTCGGGGTGAGTGGCGGACGGGTGAGTAACGCGTGAGAATCTGCCCTTAGGCGGGGGACAACCAATGGAAACGTTGGCTAATACCCCATATGGCGAGAGCTGAAAGATTTATTGCCTGAGGATGAGCTCGCGTCTGATTAGCTAGTTGGTGGGGTAATTGCTTACCAAGGCGACGATCAGTAGCTGTTCTGAGAGGAAGATCAGCCACACTGGGACTGAGACACGGCCCAGACTCCTACGGGAGGCAGCAGTGGGGAATTTTCCGCAATGGGCGCAAGCCTGACGGAGCAACGCCGCGTGAGGGAGGAATGTCTGTGGATTGTAAACCTCTTTTCTCTGGGAAGAAGATCTGACGGTACCAGAGGAATCAGCATCGGCTAACTCCGTGCCAGCAGCCGCGGTAAGACGGAGGATGCAAGCGTTATCCGGAATTATTGGGCGTAAAGCGTCCGTAGGCGGTTAATTAAGTCAGTTGTTAAAGACTGCAGCTCAACTGTGGGAGAGCAACTGAAACTGATTGACTAGAGTATGGTAGGGGTAGAGGGAATTCCTAGTGTAGCGGTGAAATGCGTAGATATTAGGAAGAACACCAGTGGCGAAGGCGCTCTGCTGGGCCAAGACTGACGCTGATGGACGAAAGCTAGGGGAGCGAAAGGGATTAGATACCCCTGTAGTCCTAGCTGTAAACGATGGATACTAGGTGTTGTGCGTATCGACCCGTGCAGTACCGCAGCAAACGCGTTAAGTATCCCGCCTGGGGAGTACGCACGCAAGTGTGAAACTCAAAGGAATTGACGGGGGCCCGCACAAGCGGTGGAGTATGTGGTTTAATTCGATGCAACGCGAAGAACCTTACCAGGACTTGACATCCCTCGAACTTCTGAGAAATCGGAAGGTGCCTTCGGGAGCGAGGAGACAGGTGGTGCATGGCTGTCGTCAGCTCGTGTCGTGAGATGTTGGGTTAAGTCCCGCAACGAGCGCAACCCACGTTTTCAGTTGCCATCATTAAGTTGGGCACTCTGGAGAGACTGCCGGGGACAACTCGGAGGAAGGTGTGGACGACGTCAAGTCATCATGCCCCTTACGTTCTGGGCTACACACGTACTACAATGCAACGGACAAAGGGCAGCCAACTAGCGATAGTGAGCTAATCCCATAAACCGTTGCACAGTTCAGATTGCAGGCTGCAACTCGCCTGCATGAAGGAGGAATCGCTAGTAATCGCAGGTCAGCATACTGCGGTGAATACGTTCCCGGGCCTTGTACACACCGCCCGTCACACCATGGAAGTTGGCCATGCCCGAAGTCGTTACCCTAACCGTTCGCGGAGGGGGGCGCCGAAGGCAGGGCTGATGACTGGGGTGAAGTCGTAACAAGGTAGCCGTACCGGAAGGTGTGGCTGGATCACCTCCTTTAAGGGAGACCTACCGAATTGACTCTGAACGAAATACTATTAGGAGCAATTTTGGTCACTCTAGGTCGTGAGCAGGGTTAGTTGAATCTCAAGCTATTGTTTAGGTTTAGTACTCGATAGTGAGTATTGGGGCTATTAGCTCAGGTGGTTAGAGCGCACCCCTGATAAGGGTGAGGTCCCTGGTTCGAGTCCAGGATGGCCCACTGGGATGGGGGTATAGCTCAGTTGGTAGAGCGCCTGCTTTGCAAGCAGGATGTCAGCGGTTCGAGTCCGCTTACCTCCACCAATTACCTTAAGATATGAGTTGAGATATGAATTCAGCACCCTGTTGCTAGCGATAGGCTGCTGGACTTAGGTCTAGCGAGAACCTTGACAACTGCATAGATTAGTCGAATAGGTAGTTCGACACAGAGAACCATTAGTAGAAAGACTGAGAGGTCAAGCTACAAAGGGCTCATGGTGGATACCTAGGCACACAGAGGCGATGAAGGACGCGGTTACCGGCGATATGCCACGGGGAGCAGGAAGCATGCATTGATCCGTGGGTTTCCGAATGGGGCAACCCTAAATACGGTCATCTGAATACATAGGATGGCACGAGCTAACGCAGCGAATTGAAACATCTTAGTAGCTGTAGGAAGAGAAAGAAAACTCGATTCCCGTAGTAGCGGCGAGCGAACTGGGAAGAGCCTAAACCAGCCTTTTTTAGGGCTGGGGTTGTGGGACAGCGATATGAAATCTGGCGACTAGACGAATCACTTGAGAGGTGAACCAAAGAAGGTGAGAGTCCTGTAGTCGAAAGTTAAAAGATACTAGCTGACTCCCGAGTAGGTCGGGGCACGTGGAATCCCGATTGAATCCGCGAGGACCACCTCGCAAGGCTAAATACTCCTGTGTGACCGATAGCGAATAGTACCGCGAGGGAACGGTGAAAAGAACCCCGGGAGGGGAGTGAAATAGAACATGAAACCATGAGCTTACAAGCAGTTAGAGCACGATTAAACGTGTGATAGCGTGCCTGTTGAAGAATGAGCCGGCGACTTATAGGCACTGGCAGGTTAAGTCGGAAATGACGGAGCCAAAGGGAAACCGAGTCTGATAAGGGCGCTAGTCAGTGTTTATAGACCCGAACCCGGGTGATCTAACCATGTCCAGGTTGAAGCTTAGGTAACACTAAGTGGAGGACCGAACCGACTTCTGTTGAAAAAGGAGCGGATGAGGTGTGGTTAGGGGTGAAATGCCAATCGAACCCGGAGCTAGCTGGATCTCCTCGAAATGTGTTTAGGCGCAGCGGTAATGATTATAGGTTGGGGGTAAAGCACTGTTTCGGTGCGGGCTGCGAGAGCGGTACCAAATCGAGACAAACTCAGAATACCAACTGCACACATTGCCAGTGAGACGGTGGGGGATAAGCTTCATCGTCGAGAGGGAAACAGCCCAGACCACCAGCTAAGGTCCCCAAATCATCTCTAAGTGATAAAGGAGGTGAGAATGCTGAGACAACCAGGAGGTTTGCCTAGAAGCAGCCATCCTTAAAAGAGTGCGTAATAGCTCACTGGTCAAGCGTTCTTGCGCCGAAAATGAACGGGGCTAAGAGATGTACCGAAGCTGTGGACTTGTACTTGTACAAGTGGTAGAGGAGCGTTCTG
>NZ_JADEXP010000651.1 GCF_015207065.1 Leptolyngbya cf. ectocarpi LEGE 11479
AGCCTTAACCGTCCTGCAAGTGTGCAAACTGGAAGGGCTAAGGTACATTTAACATTAGCCTTCAAGCTGGCCTAATCAGCTTGCGAGGTTAGCTGTCGGTAGGTGTTGACGCACCCGCCGATAGCGCTAAGGGATTGAGTTTTTGTTGGTAGGCCTTGCGGACCTGTTGTTAACAGTAGAGCAGTTGATCTAGGGAAGTCAAGATACATATTGTGAAATGTTGGGCGAGTGGGTAACCCATAATTTTAGCAGATGGGGATTGACAAGTAGGGTCCAGAACAGTATCTACCCGGCTTGCATTTTAGGCGACAACACAGTACCTACGCTTGCTGTGTGAAGGAAGGTCTTATGCTCCGAAAGAAGTACCATAAGAAAAAAAGAGATAGCCGCACCTGTCTTCAAGACGAATACCCTCTAAACGTACTCCGATACCAGCCACCCAAGGATTAAGCATCAAAGTTCCACCATGGCTACCATAATAAAAATATGAGTACACTGCACGGGCAGGAAGATGCCCTACGTTATCCTCACTCCAATGCGAATCGGGTGCCCATTCTAAATTGTTATAACTTTTGAAAGTTATAAATCTCTCTGATTCCTCTGCAATCCATCCTAATCTTTTGGCGAATCTAGCAAATTCTATGGGATTATAATTACCATCGAGATAGTTACCTTCATCAAGATATATATCCTTCTGTACTTGCAACCCATATTGAGCTTTTCCATTAACTTCGGAGTATTTAGACCAAAGACTATCAATTCTATCTAAATCCAAGCATGACACTTGTTCATCGACTACCCCCTTGGGACCTCCAGCGACACCCGAGGCATATATTATTTCCGAAGTTAAGATATCTGCTTTTTTCCAATTATGTTGTTCCAAAGCATTCTCGAGTAAACTTATTAGATGTCTTGAGCGGGAATGATAGTGTTTTTTTACAGCATACCTAGTAAAGTTCTCGAGATAACTCCATTTCTCAGTTGGTGATGGTTCTATGAATGATAAATTCCAAATATTCCATATATATG
>NZ_JADEXP010000214.1 GCF_015207065.1 Leptolyngbya cf. ectocarpi LEGE 11479
CTGTTAAGACTTTGTGCAACATCAGGATGCTCAGGTCCTAAGGCAGCTTCACGAATTGCTAAGGCCCGTTCGTATTGAGGTAGTGCTTCAGCATAGTTACCTTGGTCTTGGTATAATCCGGCGAGGTTGTTAAGACTTTGTGCGACACTGGGATGCTCAGATCCCAGAGCAGCTTCATAAATCGTTAAAGCCCGTTCGTATCGAGGTAGTGCTTCAGTATAGTTGCCTTGGTCTTGGTACAACTCGGCTAGATTATTGAGGCTGGTTGCGACATCAGGATGTCCAGGTCCCAGGGTGGCTTCACGAATTGCTAAAGCCCGTTCGTATCGAGGTAGTGCTTCAGTATAGTTGCCTTGACCTTGGTACAATCCGGCTAGATTATTGAGGCTAGTTGCGACATTGGGATGCCTAGGTCCCAGGGCAGCTTCAGAAATTGCTAAGGCTCGTTCGTATCGAGGTAGTGCTTCAGTATAGTTGCCTTGGTCTTGGTACAACCGAGCTAGATTATTGAGGCTGGTTGCGACATCAGGATGGTCAGATCCCAGGGCAGCTTCAGAAATTGCTAAGGCTCGTTCGTATCGAGGTAGTGCTTCAGCATAGTTGCCTTGGTCTTGGTACAGCACGGCTAGACTGTTAAGACTTTGTGCGACATTGGGATGCCTAGGTCCCAGGGTGGCTTCACGAATTGCTAAAGCTCGTTCGTATCGAGGTAGTGCTTCAGCATAGTTGCCTTGGTCTTGGTACAACCAAGCTAGACTGTTGAGGCTGGTTGCGACATTGGGATGCCTAGGTCCCAGGGTGGCTTCACGAATTGCTAAAGCCCGTTCGTATCGAGGTAGTGCTTCAGCATATTTGCCTTGATATTGGTACAACGCGGCGAGGTTGTGAAGACTCTGTGCGACATTGGGATGCCTAGGTCCCAGGGTGGCTTCACGAATTGCTAAAGCCCGTTCGTACCGAGGTAGTGCTTCAGCATAGTTGCCTTGATAATGGTATAATAAAGCTAGATTGTTGAGGCTGGTTGCGATATCGGGATGGTCAGCTCCCAGGGTGGCTTCACGAATTGCTAAAGCCCGTTCGTACCGAGGTAGTGCTTCAGCATAGTTACCTTGGCCTTGGTGCAACAAGGCTAGGCTGTTAAGACTTTGTGCGACATCAAGATGCTCAGGCCCTAGGGCGGCTTCACGAATTGCTAAGGCCCGTTCGTATCGAGGTAGTGCTTCAGCATAGTTGCCTTGGTCTTGGTACAAAGCGGCTAGATTATGCAGGCTGGTTGCGATATCGGGATGGTCAACTCCCAGGGTGGCTTCATAAATTGCTAAAGCCCGTTCGTACCGAGGTAGTGCTTCAGCATAGTTACCTTGGTCTTGGTACAACAAAGCTAAGTTGTTGAGGCTGGTTGCGATATCGGGATGGTCAGATCCCAGGGTGGCTTCACGAATTGCTAAAGCCCGTTCGTATCGAGGTAGTGCTTCAGCATAGTTGCCTTGGTCTTGGTACAACACAGCTAAGTTGTTGAGGCTGGCTGCGACACCGGGATGCTCAGCTCCCAGGGCAGCTTCACGAATTGCTAAAGCCCGTTCGTATCGAGGTAGTGCTTCAGCATAGTTGCCTTGGTCTTGGTATAACCAAGCTAAGTTGTTAAGGCTGGTTGCGATATCGGGATGGTTAGCTCCCAGGGCAGCTTCACGAATTGCTAAGGCTCTTTTTGCAACTAAGATTGCTTCTTTATATTGGCCACGTTGATATAAGTCAATGGCTTGTTGATTAAGGTTTGCAGCGTCTGCTAACCGCTGATAGTTTTCTAGTTCACTGACTGAAGAATTTTGCCAAGACAGAATGTAGTCACCAGTTTCATTGACTGAATACGTATTAGCAACAACTTCGTACTTTCCATTGCTCGGCAGCTCAACAACTAATCGTACATTATTTCTCTCATTATTATCATTCTCTGCAATTTTATTCCCATCCGGTCCTACTAAAATCAAATAAGCGTTAAACTCTTCACTGACCAACGCAATATCAATAATTCCTCCCTCGTAGCCCTCAAACTCATGACGCGCTGCATAGCCGCCATCATCCAGTATCTCACTATTCTCATCTAATCTCCTGGTGACTGTTTTCTCCTCAATCTGCGTCTGAGCAACTGCCATTTGCTGACTACCTGCCCACAAAACTATCGGCAATGCCAATTCACCGATGCTCCATGTTCCTAGCACAATTGCCGAAGACCATAGCCAACCCAAAAGAGATTTAGACTTCACAAAACCACCTCAAGAAACACAAACCTGAAACTTTTAAGGAGCAGAGGTTAAAGAAATTCTACTTGAGCCGGACTAACTCCGGAGGAGACGCTTCGCGTTAGGCTTGCCCATGCCCCCAGGGCTATACGACTTTGCTCAGCCCTCTATTCATAAAGTTGAGGAATATAGATTTTGTTACCCCCCTATCCCCAGACTACACCACACTTTCAAACCCAAATGCTGGCAACGTTAATGTCTCTCCATCCGGTGCTCCGATTTCTACTGTAAACTGTTCATCTAAGTTTCCGATTACCTGAATGTACAAAAATGTCGTCACCGAATCGTGGCGTAGCTCGCTCCTGGACATGACCACTGCCTGCTCACTTACCTGCAGCTCCATGCCCACTGGTAAAGGCTGGTCTCCTGCTGGGCCAACCAGCACAAACAAACTCCACTCATGAGTTTCTGGCAGCTCCCACAGCAGCGTATATACCTGACAAACTGTCTCACCAACGCTGATTGACTTGCATGCGCCTACGGCTTCTGTCGGTATCTCTACCCCCTGTCTTTTTAGCGTTTCTAAAATTGGGACTAGCTTTTCAGTAGGCTTCTCAGAGTCTCGCATTTCAGAACCTCGTAACCCATAGCTAGGGGTCAACGACGGAATAAACTGCCATGCTAGTTGTTCAGCGACCGTATCTAACTGTCCCTGTAGCCAGATGCCAGTATTAATGATTGCTTTAATTGGGCTGGGGACAGGGGCTGTTTCAACAGCGGGAATAATGGCCTCGGGCTCTAGACAGCTGAGATACCATAGCAGCTTTTCTGGCCTGACCGTAAACTGTTCTACCGGTACGACATAGCTCTCTCCATCAGCATGCTGAGGTAGAAGATTGCTGAGCTGGTCGTGGCGCAATCCAGGTCCTACATGTACCTGATCGATCTCTTCATGGACTTCTACTAACACATACAGATGTGCTTTATCTCTGCTAGTCACCGCCGCTGCTGGAATCCGAACCTGCTCGTCCTGCAGCGTGCCCATGGGTAGAATACACAGACGAAAATCTCCCACCTGCACATGGGTATCTGTCTGCGGTGCTGCTGTCCGTGGATAGGTCATAATCAGCGGTGTACTGCTTTCATTTAGCCACTGTTCAAAACCGGCGATCGCAAGTGCCCGCATGAAACTTTGCCACTGGTCATCTAAATCTGTAACTGTTTGACAGATATCAGCGGCCCATTGGGTAGAGGTAGGAGATAGCATAATCGTTTTTGTTGTAATAGGTTTAAAGCTATTGTCAGAATTAGAAGCGTCAATACTCATGGCGTTAAGTCGGGTAGTAGAAGCGGGTTACTCAAGCAGGTGGCAGAGGCATGGATGGCACCACCTCACACAGCTGTCGGGCAAACACACTTTTGGCCGTACGATTTGCAGGCATGCGAGCCTCTGATGCCGCATCTGACATAATCGATTTTGTTTCTTCTTGTAGAATCTGTTCTAGCTGCTGTGCGATCGCATCCAGCTGATCCGCAGACAGATGCTCCAGTGCCTGGTCTTTGACCCGCTCTTGAAGCTGTTTCAGCCAGTAAATACATACCTCAGTTCGAAACTGATTAAGGTTGAGCAGTCGGGTCACCGCTACCTGGTTGTTGAGCCCTACGATGGCTGCGATTTCCTTCATGGAACAACCCTCGCAGTGAAACAGCTCTAACGCTTTACGATAGGTCTCTCCCTTGGGTACTTTCCGTGCCTGGTAACGCTCGGTATAGACGGCGACGGTCACCTGAATGGCCTCACCCAGCGTGGCTCGAAAATCTTGGTGATAGCTTTCCATAAAACGGATTTGTTGATCCTCAGTCTCGTCAGGTTCGGGGGCAACGGGCTCAGGATAGTCTTGAGCGTCGATTGACCGCGTCGGCAGAGGCCCACCTCGATTGGCCACACGAGACTCCCGCAGCCGTTCGGCCAGGTCCTGCAGTCGCGATCGCACCACATTAACTGGCTGGCTCGGGTCAATGCGGTGGAGCTGTTCATCGGTGGGGGGCAAACAGCGCTGGCCCCTGCCCGCGCGCTGTCGGATGCGGTCCTGGCGATAAACCTGGTGATAGGCGTTGAGTAATTTGCCTTCCGTGGCTAGCATGGACGTACTCAGGTGAGGCAAAAATCGAGATAGTTGAGAGACCTGAGTATCGTTGAGAATGGCCCACGGTGTAGCCCGGTACAGCCCCTGGCTGAGCAAAAAATTATTCAGCTCCCGGTGACTTTGGGTGAGGCGTTTGGCCCAGACACTCAGGGAAGCCCGGTCTGGACTATAGCTAGTGAGAATTTTGATGGCTAATGACGACTGTGTTGGAGGGACATCACCCGGATCATCCAGTACTTTCGACCATAGGTCCGCTGCTCGAAACCCATAGGTCTCACCAAAGTTGTGGGCCAGCTGCCTACAGGTGATGACAATATGGTGGGACAGCCAGCAGCGCAAACAGAGCTGTGCGATCGCAGCATCTTTTGCCTCTGTTTTCCAAACTTGCCACAGCCGACTCTGACAGTTGCGATCGGAGATATCTTCAGCCGTCATGACTTTGGCAAAAAGCCGTTTAAACAGCTGCTGTGCCTCAGGATACTCTCGGGATGATAGCTGTCCTGCGGCTGTCAGGACCGTCATTTTCCAGTAGTTAGAGGGAGTTGCCATGGTAGAAGGGGATAGATTACGGCCCTGGTATAATTCTAAGTGGATTTAGCTTGTACTCAAAATACTTAGCACTGGATTTTCTGACGCCGCGTTGGGATAGCTATCGGTGACCACTAACTGATGATAGAAAAGAATAACGAGCAGTAAACAAACCGCATGGAGTAGGGTTTTCATACAATCAAGGGCCTCCTTTCTCTACTAAGTAGGAGTACCGCTCAGGCCGCTGCACTTATTCATACAGCGACGTCACGCGCCTATGCCACCACCTCAAACACAGCGGAAAATGCCGCTAGTCTCTCCGCATCAGAATGTTGGGTACCGCGTATACGGATGCCGCCGCTGCGAGCATTGCGGTTTAGGTCCCCCAGCAGGCTATCTAGAACCTGCACCGGAGAATCCTCTCCCTCATTGGCACCACGGGTCTGGCTTCCTCCAAAAAATATAGGACTCCCGGAACGAATGCCTCGTCCTCGGGCAATTTGCTTGAGTCCTTTGAGGGCATCCCGTAGCTGATCGGTGCTGGCTAGTACCAAGAGTTCAAAGTGACCCGGCGGTCCCAGCACTTCAAACACAAAGTTGCTACCCGGACCGGGGGCTACCAGCCGCTCTCCTGGAGAGACTAGCGTAGCTATCTCATCTGCATCCCAGTCAACCGGGTGTAGCACAATCAGATCGCCTGAACTGTTAATCACCAAAATGCTGATATAGAGATTTTTCGACTCATTGTTAGTTACCCCCATCTCAAGCGTGGTGCCGATTTTCACCTGTTGGATGCCGGTGTCAATCGTCTGGGCAATCAGTCCTGTTTCTTGAGCGGCGCGGCTGCCTCGGCTTAGTAAGGGATCACTAGCTGCCACAGGTGTGACCTCAATGCCCACATTGACGTTAGACGTTTCGCCATTGGCTACCGACTTCAGAATTCGTCCCGCTAGCAGCATTTTCATGCGCGCCCGCAAACGAGCCACGGCGTTTTCTACAGCCTCATTCAGCCGCCCAAATGATTCTGGAATGGGCGTCAACCCTGGGGTGAAGAGACCGATACTGCCGATGGCAGCGTTAATGGTAACGCCCTGTTGAGTGGCGATGGCCTGGCTGTTATTGGTTAGTCGCCCCAGTAAATAATCAATTGGCTGGGTTTGATCCACCCTAACAACAGTGACCCGATTGACCGTAGCCAGGGCAGTCTTGGCGCTAGCGGCAGCATCGGCTAGGCTCTCATCCACCCCTACCCGCAGTGAGAGATCTGCCGGAATTCCCCTCACCTGTTCTCGCATCAGAAGGCCGCGATTGAGGGTGCTGCGACCGCTGGTTTCTAGGGTGCCGTATCCTTCTAGGCCCGCCCGTCCTGTCTGAGTTACCTGCCCCATGGGGTTACCCTGGGCGTCGATCAGATTAAAAACAGCCCCTTCGGTAAAGGCTTCAAGATTTTGGGAGGAGACACCGCCTAACCAAAATGTGACCTGGCTGCCCTCGATTTTACGAATGACCGCTTCTGCAGAGGGCTGAGGCGGTTCAATAAATAAGGGAGGCTGCTGGGCGAAATTGCTGTTGGGGGCAACATTATAGACGGGCTCTTGTTCAAGACCGGCACTCTTGGCAACATCTTGAGTCCGGCGCGACAAATTAACAAACGTATTTTCTAAGGAATGATTGCCCACCTGCTGCCATAGATAGCGCGTCAGCAAATAGGTAAACGCACCGGCATGAAAATCTCCAAACGGGGCATCTGCTGCTAGCTGATTGATGCGGGCTGACCCCATGGCCATGCCTTTAGCAATGCCTGCCTGGCGTAGTTCTCTCAGTTTCTGGGGAGACAGCTGGTTATGTTCACGCCATTTTTCCTGGTAGGCTAGCTCCACATCAGACGGTTCGATTTCGCCACTCAGCAGCCGGTTGTTTACGGCTCGGATGACTAGGTTACCTCGGGTGCCGCCGCCAGAATGGCAGCTGTCTAAAATTAGGCTGACGTTATCTGTCTTGAGGGCGTAGGAGAGCAAAAACAGTGTTTTGCCCATGATGTCATCCACATGTTTATTTTCAGGTGTAGTATTCTCGCGGCCATCTATGGGGACGATGGTACCGTTACGATTGTCATACTCAGGAATGCCGTTATCTTCTTTTACTAGAGAGCCGTGACCGGAGTAGTGAAAAACAACGACATCTCCGGCGGTGGCCTGGTTGATTAAATGGTCTTCAAAAGCTCCGAGGATATTGTCCCGTGTGGGTGGGGCGGCGATGCGATCGCTAATAATGCCGTCAATGGGATCGCTAATGATTTTGATATCGTCGGGCTGAAAGCCAAAGCGATGCACCAGCAGTTCGTACTGCATTTCTACGTCGGTCAAACAGCCCCGCAGACGGCCGATGTCAGGGGTATAGTTATTGATGCCTACCAGCAGCGCTAGTTTTCTAGGGGTGGCCTGGGCCAGTGCTTTGCCGTAGCGATCGCACTGTTGCAAAAAGCCTGTCTGGCTGAGACCCAGGGTGGCTAGGGTGGACCCGGCGAGCTGTAGAAAGTGGCGGCGCTTGAACTGGGGCATGGCAGGGGGTAAACGTTTGCTATGGGGCGCTATTTCTAGGCAGCTTAGGCTTATTCGTTGGCGGTAAAGCTGGGCGGTAATAATTTTTGATGGCGATTTTCAACGTCAACGTCCCACAAACACCATTGGCTGAGCAGCAGGTTGGCTGAGCGGAGTCGTTCGCGCAGCGTCTCCTTTGGAGTTAGCCAACTCTCACAACCAGCGGCCCCTTCGACTCCGCTCAGGGGTCGCTTACTCTTCGCTCAGGGGTCGCATATTCGTTAACTTGAGAAATATCAACAGCTACTGACGAAACCGAAACCAACCGCTTATTCTTTATCTGGGGTGTAATACATTCTAGGTTGTGTGTGCAGGATTGCAATAGTGTCTTCAGGCTCTCCGTTTTCTGGCGATTTTTTTAAGCAGTCCACTGAAGCGGTTGGCGGTTTTATCCGGTGGATCGCGGAGCTGATTGTATCCAAAAACTGGTTTAGCCTGGCGGTGCTGCTGGCGGTGACGGTGATCTTTTTACTGAACCCGCGAAGCGGTATTGCCTTTAAGTTTTTGGATATGGACCTAGACGCTGAGCCCCTGCCAGGATGGTATAGCGGTGCATTTTGGGTGACGGTGCTGGGGCTGCTGGGTACGGCCCTGGTGATAGCGGTGCGGACGATGCCCAAGGCGGTGGCTCTGGCCCCCGATGATATGACTGAGCGGAAGGCGATTAAGGGACTGCGGCCCTTTAGTCTGGACGATGCTGAGGTGTATGCACAGCTGCAGCGAAGGCGGCAGCTGCGGGACTGTGTGGAGGCTCTCACCAGTGATGGTTTTCGGTTTGGCATTTTGATGGGGGAGTCGGGCTGTGGTAAGACTTCTTTTTTGCAGGCGGGGGTGTTGCCGCTGCTGACTCCAGAGAAGGCAAGCTGTCTGGGTGTATATATTCGGTTTAACGATCAAAAACCGACTAAAACTATTGCTAAGGCGCTGGCGGAACAGCTGAAGCTGCCCCTAGAGAAACTGTTACCAATGGATGAGCCACAGGAGCGGCTATTGGGGGTGCTACAGCAGGCAGCAGCTACGCAGGAATATCCGTTGGTGCTGCTGTTTGACCAGTTCGAGCAGTTTTTTGTTCATCAAAAGCGGAAGGAAGACCGACAGCCCTTTATTGAGCAGCTGGCGACCTGGTATCGCGATCCGGTGCCGTTACCGATCAGAATTTTGGTCTCTATCCGGTCTGATCTACTTTATCAGCTGGATGATTTACATCAGGCATTGGGCTATTCCCTGGGACCCCAGGAAGTGATCCAGATTAAAAAATTTACCCCTGGTGAAGCGACTAAAGTGTTAGGGGTGATTGCCCAAACGGAGGGATTGGACTTTAACAAAAATTTTGTCACCGAACTGGCTGAAGAAGAGCTAGCCAGTCGAGAGGATGGATTGATCTCTCCGGTGGATGTGCAGATCTTGGCCTGGATGATCGAACGGCAAACGGCGGATGAGCTGCGGGCGTTTAACCAAAGTGCGTTTCAGAAGTTTGGTGGGGTGGAGGGACTGCTGACCCGATTTTTAGAGCGTACTTTGGATGCCAGGGTGATTCCGGCCCAGCGACAGTCGGCGGTGAAGGTGTTGCTGGCGCTGACGGACTTAGATAGTCAGGTGCGGGCGGGGGTATTGACCCTGCCGATGCTGAAGGATACGCTGCGCAATACGGTGAAAGTCGAAGAAGTCGCTGAAGCGGTGAACTGGCTGGTGCGGGGAGATGTGCGGTTGATAACGCCGCAGGAGCAGGATGGACAGACGGGCTATGAGCTGGCCCATGAGCGGTTGATACCGGCGCTGATGCGGCTGGCGGGGAAGGAACTGTCGGCGGCGGATCGGGCGAATCGGTTGCTGGACCGGCGGGTGAATGAGTGGTTGGGAAATAACTGTAGCGGTCGGTATTTGTTTGGAGTACGGGAGCTGTGGCAGATAGAGCGGCAGCGACCCTACCTGGTGTGGGGTAGCAAGCGAGAACAAAAGCAGCGGCTGATAACGCTGAGCAAGCGGCGACTGTATGGTGCGGGATTAACACTGGTGCTGGTGGGACTGTTGACAGCAGTGGGTAGCGGTTGGATGTATTGGACGCCCCAGGGACAGATTTGGAATGCTAAACGGCAGTTGATGGGGTTGTTGAATGATGTGCCACCTGCACGGCAGGCTGAGGCGGCGGTGGCATTTGCAAAGAATGCTGAGTGGGGGCGGGCTGAGGGGATTCTGAAAGGATTAACGGGAAATGACGCTACAAAAGCGCGGGATGCTGAGTTAGCTAGTGCTTTAAGAGAGACGACGGCCTTTTTATCTAGAACCGATCTCGATCATGAGACAGTAATTGATGATATTCAGATACTTGCCAACGCAATTCAGGACGACGGGTATAAATCCGATGCGTTGCGTGCCATTGCCACTGCCTATGTCGAGTTAACGGACCCCGAGAGTGCCGAGAGCGTCCTCAAGCAGTCTCTCGAGGCGGCTACAGCGATTCAGGACGACGGGTCTAAATCCGATGCGTTGCGTGCCATTGCCACTGCCGCTGTCGAGTTAACGGACCCCGAGAGTGCCGAGAGCGTCCTTAAGCAGTCTCTCGAGGCGGCTACAGCGATTCAGGCCGACGGGTATAAATCCTATGCGTTGAGTGCCATTGCCACTGCCGCTGTTGCCAGACCTAGTGAAGAGATCTTCACAGATTTACTTGACGATATTCTCCAGTTTGCCAGAAAAGAAAATGCAAATCGCCCCATGGAGACCATTGCCACCTACTACGCCAAGCAAGAAGCTTGGGGCGAGGCATTAAACGCCTTGAGAAAAACAGGCCGTACGGATAAGGCCATTGGACTAACGAGACTGATCACAGCTCTGGCGGAGTCAGAAAAGCCTGAGCTGATCGACGGGCCAGTGGTGCTAGATATAAATATTGTTGATGACACTCCTGGTAACGCTGCTTTAGAGGCCACGATTCAGGCACCAGATCAAGACTGTCAACAACGTACGGACTGGTGGGAAGTCATTACCCTCCAGGGAGGCTTACAAGAAAATCATCGTCGCATCCTTAACACGGTTCACAAGGACTTTCCTGAGCCACTAAAGGACACAATACAGGGTCTAGATATTCAACCTAATGACGAGGTTATCATTCGCGCCCATTTTCAGGGAAATTATTTTTCTGGCCGCGATCCGTTTAGTCAGCAAGGAGAACAATATACAAAATCAGGCTACACTGACCAGGCTCTGCGGGGCTCTATCGCCAATGGCTTCAAGTCCATTCGCATTTCTAAAGATTTTGCTCAACACTTGGCCAAGCAAGAGCCGCTGCCAGACCCTAAATTGTGCAAAGAGTCTTGATTCTGTTGAGGTGCATTGCAATACACCCTACGCAGCTCATCAACTTTTTTTGATATGAAATAGTCGAACACCAAGTTAATACTTTGTATCTTGACGGCGATAGATTTTTGCTTTAATTTCAACTAATGCCGTGACACCCACGGCTGACTAGAACCTAAAATTTGGCACCATCGGCAGGTGCGTCCAACACCGTACCGATGGCTAACCCCCAGAAAGCGCAGGGCAATCTGGCGGCTGGGCACATTATGCCTCAGCCACCTCGATTAGCAAAACTATTTGCGGGGTGGCTGAAGTTTAGGTTCTGGCTTTCCTACGCCTCAACGCCTCTTTTGTCGAGGCCCTATAC
>NZ_JADEXP010000215.1 GCF_015207065.1 Leptolyngbya cf. ectocarpi LEGE 11479
GAGCTGAGTATCTCGCTGCAACAGCTCAACCGAACAACGGAAGAATTTATCAGCGATCAGCGCCAAAACTCTGATGATGAGTCGGGTTCTGAGTCTTGAGAAGACTGCTCTGGGGAAATGGGTGTTGGGGGCAGCGTCAGTAAAGAGAGAATCTTACTGCTGAGAGTGGCGGGCATAATGGGTTTGACCATGTAGTCGGTCGCTCCAGCTGTTAAAGCTTTTTGCCGATCGGCTTGAAACGCATAGCCGCTCACTACCAGAATGGGCAGCGTATGAAACTGGGGGTGCTGGCGAATCGTTCTGATCAGGGTGAGTCCATCCACCTGAGGCAGCTTGATATCTAGCAGAACAAGGTGAGGGACAAACTCCTGCATGATACCAATACAGTTATGACCGTCAGCCAGGGGTAACACGCGATAGCCACATTGCTCTAAAAAGTCGGCAAACAGCACGCGATTTCCATAATCGTCTTCAATGAGTAGAATGCGGCGTTGCTCTTCTGGGAAATTCATAGATGATGGCAGCGCCCTGGTGAGGTAAAAGTGTTCACTATAGGTATAGAGACTGAAACACGATTTTTATAATATGTATAAACCGTGCCTATACATATTATAAAAATATTCCGTGTGCTTAGATACTAATGGATAGTGAAAATACTAACTATGCGAAACCTGCTAGCTCAAGCTGTATTAGTTTTCAGGAAATTTTCTATACATCGGATTTATTAATGTCTATAAACCTAGCGATTTTTTGAGCGGCCTGTTCTAGTACGGTGGGAGGCTGCACTAGGGCAAAACGGACATACCCTTCGCCTGACTTGCCAAATCCTTTGCCTGGAGCTAACGCAACGCCAGTTGCCTCTACCAGCCGCACACAAAAATCAATGGAGTTGCTAAAACGTTCAGGCAGTTTAGCCCACAGGTACATGGTGGCATCAGGACTGGTTACAGTCCAGCCGTGGTGATGCAGGGCATTAACCATAGCATCTCGGCGTGATTTAAAGGTATGTACAGTAGCGCGCACACAGTCCTGAGGGCCTTCGAGAGCCGCGATCGCACCCCGCAAAATTCCCTGATACTGGTTAAAATCCACCGTTGCTTTGACCTGGCGCAGGGCCAAAATCAGTTCAGGATTACCGATGGCATAGGCGATGCGAAACCCGCCCATATTGTAGGCCTTAGAAAAGCTAAAAAACTCAATGGAGCAGGTTTTGTCGGGATCAGCCTGAAGTACAGACGGGGCCGGATTACCGTCAAAACAGTGGTCAGCGTAGGGAAAATCGTGGGCCAGCACCAGATCGTGGTCTCGACAAAAGGCTACCGCCTCAGCGAAAAACTCAGGTGTCGCCGTTGCCGCCGTGGGATTGTGGGGATAGCTCAGCACCATCAGCCGCGCCTGAGCTAGCACCGCCGCTGGAATATCGTCAAATACTGGCAAAAAGCCATGTTCGACTAGCAACGGCATGGCGTAAATCTGTCCGTTAGCTAGGTGGATGCCGCCTGCATGGGACGGATAGCAGGGATCGGTAAGAAGGGCAAAATCCCCCGGATTCAAGATGGCCAGAGGTAGGTGAGCCGTCCCTTCCTGGGAGCCAATCAGCGGCAGCACCTCCGTCTCTGGATCGATCCCAATACCAAACTTATCGGTATACCAGCGGGCGGCTGCTTGTCGAAACGCACGGGTGCTCTCAAACAAGTTATAGCCGTGGGTGGTCGGGTCGTAAAGTGCGGCTGCGATCGCACCTAGCACATGCTCCGGTGTCGGCAAGTCCGACGACCCCAGGGACAGATCGACGATGGGTTTACCCGCTGCCCGTGCTCGCCCCTTCGCTCGATCCATATCGGCAAAGACATTGGTTTGGAGCGGGGCCAGGCGATCGGCAAAGTGCATGTTACAGGTTATCTAACTCCTGCTTTAAGGCTTCTAGCTCTTTGTCAACGGCCTGGTTATCAACAGGCGCATCCATGGGCTGGGCATCGGCGGGAGGCAACGCCTCTTGCCCAACAGGACTACCGCTGAGCTGAGCCTTCATAGCTGCCAGTTCTGAGTCCACATCGCTACCGGCTTCAAGGCTGACAAACTGGCTTTCCAGATCCGCCCCGGCCAGTTCAGCGGCGGCCTGACCCCGAGCTTCCATTTCCAGAATTTTTTCTTCCATACGCTCAAACGCGCCTACGGAGCTGTTGGTGCTCATTTGGCCCACAGTGCTCTGGAGCTTTTCGTTGGCTTTGGCCGCACTGGCCCGAGCCTTGAGCATATTTTTCTTGGTTTTGTACTCAGAGATTTTGCTCTCTAGACCAATTAAGTTGCGCTTGAGGGTGTCCACCGAAGCGGTCTGCTGATCGAGCTGAGTCTTGAGGGCTGCCGCTGTTTCCGCATGGGTTTTCTTGCGCACCAGGGCCTCACGGGCCAGATTTTCATCTCCCTTTTGGAGGGCTAGCTGTGCTCGCTGGGTCCAGACATTGGCCTCGGACTGAGCTTTTTCTTGCTGCTGCTCTACCCGCTTTTTACTTGCGATCGCACCCGCCACAGCCTGACGCATCTGCACCAGGTCTTCCTGCATATCCATGATGCTTTGCTCAAGGATCTTCTCAGGATCCTCAGCCTTACTGACAGCATCGTTAACATTGGCACGGATAAGTCGGCTAACGCGATCAAATAACCCCATTGGTCTTTATCGTCCTTGATGAGTTTGTAGTTGGGCGGGTCGGGGCTAGAGCACATAGCCCTCGGTACAGTACCTGACGACACCTAGCGCTTTAGTTTTAGCATACGTTACTAGCTCCCAGAGGTGTGGAAAAACGCCCATACATATCTTCTAGAATCTCTAAAGAAATGATGTATCTTCCAGATTTGCTAAAAAACGTTAGACCTGAGCGGATTGTATTACGAATGAACAGCTTGAATTTCAGCACTGATGGGGTTTCAATATCTATGAAATATTTTTGATGAATGCCTGGGCATATTAATCCTGCATCTTTAATCGTTACTTACAATTGCCTGTGTGCTTTTCTTCTAAGCTTGTGAACATATGTGGGCGTAGACACATGCGGGCAGAGGCCCCTCGTCATCGGCACCCTATCGTCACCTCAACGTCTAACAGTTGGTTTTGCAATGAATTTCTTTAAACATCGCCCTGGGACTAGGCTGTCCACTCTACAAACAGGTGTACTCAGGTTAGTCAGGCGGCAGCTAGGTTGGGTGGTTTTAAGCCTGTTTTTAACCGTTGGTTGGGCCGGGTTCTGGCAACCGGTTCAGGCCCATCGCCCCCACGACGTGGTCACCCAGGTCAAGCTATCACCTCGCTACACCCAAGATACAACGGTCTATACCGTGGTGCGGGGCAACGTATTCAAATCCGTTGACGGTGGTAATAATTGGCAGCGCATTGTCGAGGGCTTTGACACCCTGACACGCTTTTCTACATAGACCATCGATCAGTTCTCAGGAACGTTGCTGGCCTTGGGCACCCAGGGCGACGGAATTTTCCTATCCAATGACGCAGGAGAAACCTGGCAGCGGTCTAACGATGGCCTAGATAGCTTAGATATTAGTGTGGTGTACAGTTTGCCCAGCGATGCCGATGTGATGCTGGCCGCTGGGGCAGAAGGGGGGCTATTCCGCAGTGCGGATAGCGGCAAAACTTGGACTACGGTGGAATCTAGTCAGCTATTTTCAGTTATCACTGAGGCTGAAGATACGCTGTGGGCGGGGGACGAGGCCGGTCAGCTGCTACGCTCTGAGGATGATGGGCAAAGCTGGCAGCCGCTGCTAACAGTGGCCGATGCGCCGATTTCAGCCATTGCTGGCAACAGCCAGGTGGTGTACGTGGGCACTGCCACTCAAGGAATCTTTCGGCTTGATACCAATACATTAGAGATCCTGGAGCTAAATAAAGGCTTAGACGATCTGCGGGTTCAAGATGTAGAAATTTTGCCAAATAACTCCAGGGGTGTGATGCTCTCCACCTGGGATCAGGGAATTTATACCTCGCTGGACAGTGGTGAAACCTGGACGAACTACACCCAGGGGCTAATCAAAGATAAGCAGGCTGATGAATTTGAAACCCATCACTTTTCTGAAATTGCCCTGTCGGAAAACTTTGCCGCTGACAAAACCGCGTTTTTAGGGGGGTTTAACGGCCTTTATAAGTCGATCCAGAGTGGTCAAAATTGGCGGGAAATTGAAACGCTGGCGCGCGGGGTAGTGGTGGCGATGGATGTGTCCCCCAACTACGCTGAGGATGGCACCCTGGTGCTCAACACCTATGTCGGCAAAATCCTGATGAGCAATGACCGAGGTAAGACTTGGGATCTCACCATGAACGGGGTGGAAGTCCCCCGGCTCAACGGTAACTTTAAGCCCTCCTATCAGGATCCACGTCGATTTTTTGATATTGCTTTTTCCCCGGACTATGCCAGTGACCAAACGTTATTTTCATCGGGGCTGTGGACCAAGTTTTTACGCTCCACCAACGGTGCCCAGTCTTGGTCGCTCCATGCCTTGGGTAGAGAGGCACGGGGGCTAACGCTGCTACTATCCCCCGAGTTTGGCACTGATCAAACGCTGTATATCTTTAATCAGGCGGGGCTTCTCTTTCGTTCCACTAACGGTGGCGATACTCTTCAGGAAGTAGCAAAATTTCCCTGGGAGCGAGGCAACGACAGTCCGTCCTTAGCGATTTCCCCTAACTTTGCCACCGATCGCACCCTGTACCTGGTGGCTGAGACAGGTGTGTACAAGTCCACCGATGCGGGTGAGTCTTGGCAGTCCACAACGGAAAATACGCCCATTGCTGATGCCTGGAATCTGCACATTGAGATTTCGTCGGACTATGCCCAGGATCAAACGCTGTATGCCAGCAGCTACGACGGTTTATTTAAAACGATGGATGCCGGGGAAAGCTGGCAGCGGGTTGCGATCGCAGATGTCGCTCCAGACCGTTCTTTTCTAGAGGGTGTGGCCCTCTCCCCCAACTACGGCCAGGATGGAACCGTCATGGTCAGTCTCCGGGGTAAGGGACTCTATAAAAGTACAGACGGGGGGGACACATTTGCTCCCATTGGCGATGCCAGTCTGGCCTTTTCTCGGATGTACAATGTGCCCTGCGCGGGGCGTCCCATTGAATTTTCACCCAACTATGCCCAAGACAATACTATTTTTGGCTTTGGTACCGCCGCTACCGATATTTATCAATCCACAGATGGTGGAGAGACATGGGAGATTTTAAATACTCCTAACTTTGAGCCCCCCACTGAAATTGGCACCCTCACCTATCTGACCATTGCCGCCGAAATCTATCGCGGTCGCATCCTCAAGGTATTGCTAGCGGTGGTTGTCGGTGTGGTTGCCTACGTGGTCGCGGGCCTACTAGGTCTGGGTAAAACCCTCAGGCTCAATCAGCGGTTGATTCAGTTTGGGGCCGCCATGGGTAGCTTTGCCATTGCCCTTGTTGTGGTTCTAAAAGTACTGTAACGGGAGTGATTAGGGTTGTCAGCTACTATCAAAGACTCTCTGCCTGAGGTCGCAGCTCCTGACCCTATTCAGGAGCGCCGCGCTGTTGTATTTCTTGTTCTAGCCGGTCTATTTCTAGGCACGCTGGGGATGCTGAACATCCTCGGCATTAGTCGCTTTGTCAAAATTTTTACGTGGGATGATTTTGCGGTGACGGTAGCCGTTGGGGTATTACCGTACCCGCTAACGTTTTTGTGTACCGACCTAATCTCTGAGCTGTATGGGCGCAAACGGGCCAATCAGGTGGTTTGGGTGGGGTTACTACTGAATGTGTGGGTTGTTTTTGTGGTCTGGCTGGGGGGTATTTTGCCAGGTTTTGAAACCCTTGACCCGACCACAGGAGACTTAGTCAGAGATGCAGCGGGTCGGGTGCCGGTCTTTTTTGAAATTCGCAATCTTACATTTGGTACAGTGACGGCTTCGATGGTTGCCTACCTCACTGCTCAGTTTGTGGACGTGCAGCTGTTTCACTTTTGGAAAGAGCTGACCAAAGGCAAATATCTTTGGTTGCGGAACAATGGTTCTACCCTAGTAAGCCAGCTGGTGGATACCTCGGCGGTGATCCTGATTACCCATTTTTTTGCAGGGGTGCTGCCGATTGATCCGACTCAGGAGCTATGGCCCCAGCTATTTTTGTTCATTGCCTATGGCTATGGGTTTAAGCTGGTAGCGGCTTTATTAGATACTGGGCCTTTTTATCTCTGTGTGTATTGGTTATCGAATTATCTCCAGCTAGAGTCTCCGGTCTTTAAGAAACCGTAAGAGCCACAGCCAGTTTGGGCGTAAGATTGTGGCTTAGAAGCGTGGTTGGGGCAGACGATATGCAATACCAAATGCGATACCAGATTGGCGGCACCCTGACCAACTACGATCCTACCTACGTTGTCCGCCAGGCCGATGATGATCTATATCAAGCGCTGCAGGCAGGAGAGTTTTGCTATGTTTTTAATACCCGACAGATGGGTAAATCATCGCTGCTGGTAAGAACAAAAAAACGTCTGCACCAGGATGGTGATCACTGTCTCACCTTAGACATGACCAATGTGGGTACTGAGATAATTACGCCCCAGCAGTGGTACAAGGGAATCCTGGGAGAATTGGTCAGTGGCTTACACGCCAGTACGCCATTTGAATTTTCCATGGCAGATTTGCAAACCTGGTGGCAACAGCAGGGGGATATGCCCCTGGTGCAGCGGCTCAGCCGATTTCTCAGTGATGTGTTGCTTAAACACCTGCCCCACCAGCGGCTGTTCATCATGGTGGATGAGATTGATAGCGTGCTGGCACTGCCCTTTGCCGTGGATGATTTTTTCGCCCTGGTTCGCTACTGCTATAACCAACGAGCCTTAAATCCTGAGTTTCAGCGGGTAACATTTGCCTTGTTTGGCGTGGCCACTCCTGCCGATCTGATTCAAGACAAAACACGCACACCGTTTAATATCGGTCATGCTGTGACGCTACATGGTTTCTCCATGGCGGAGGCAGCCCATTTAACAGACGGTTTAGCCATTGGTAAGCGGGATGCCAAGACAGTGCTCCAGGCCATCCTTCATTGGACGGGGGGACAACCTTTTTTAACCCAGAAGCTCTGTCAGCTGGTGACAACCCTGAGTCAAGACTCTACCCCTCTCTCAGATCAAGATTGGGTGGCCCAGATTGTTCATCGTCAAATTATTGACCATTGGGAATCTCAGGATGAACCGGAGCATTTGAAAACGATTTGCGATCGCATTCTCCGCCAAGAAACCTTAGCCAGTCGTCTCTTAAGCATTTACCAGCAGGTGCTAACCTCGGCCCCAGCTGAAAATCCGGGACCGCCAGTGCAGGCCGATAGCTCCCTGGAGCACACCGAACTGTTGCTGGCTGGCCTGGTCGTGTGTGAGCAGGGGCAGTTAAGGATCAAAAATCCCATTTACCAAGCCGTCTTTAATGCAGCCTGGGTTCAACAACAGTTACAGACGCTGCGCCCCTATGCTCAGCTATTTATCGCCTGGCAAGCCTCCGCAGGCACTGACACCTCACGGCTCCTGCGGGGAAAGGCCCTGGCAGAAGCCCAGCAGTGGGCCACCGACAAACGGCTGGGGGATATGGACTACCAGTTTTTAAGGGCCAGTGAAGCCCTAGAACGACAGGAAGCTCAACAACAGTTTGAAATTGCCCAGGCAAGGGAAGTAAAGGCCCGCCTAGAGCAAGAACAGCGAGCCAGTAAGCTACAGCGTTATCTCCTAGGGGCCGTCTCTCTGGGTATGATTGGGGCCATGGGGCTGAGTATGATCGCCTTCTGGCAATATCGTCGCGCCCTACAAAAAGAACAACAGGCCGAGACAGAAGTTGTCCAAACCCTGATCACCTCTGCCAATGCTCTATTTGTATCTAATCAACGTCTAGATGCCCTAGTCGCAGCGGTGCGCGCCACCCAACGGCTACCAGACTTAAAGCCGCAGGCATCGCTATCTACTTTAAAGCAACAGGTAGAGTCCACCCTGCGACAGGCCATCTATGGAATTTTTGAAGTCAATCGGCTCATGGGTCATACCGATGTTGTCCATGATGTTGACTTTAGCCCTGACGGCAAGACCTTAGTATCAGTCGGCACCGATCAACAGCTGCGTTTTTGGAGTCGAGAGGGTCACCTACTCAATAGCGTTCGTGTGTCAAATGATGAACCATTTTCTGTAGACTATAGCCCCAATGGTGACATGATTGCGGTGGCTGATGGGGATGGCACGATTAGTCTGTGGTCGACGACCGGTGAAAAACTAAACTCTCTGACAGGCCATGGGGGCACCGTTTGGTATGTCAGCTTTGATGCGACAGGAGAATTGCTGATTAGCACCAGTCAAGATGGGACTGTCAAACTATGGTCCCAGCAGGGTGATTTACTGCGCACATTCTCTGGCAATGCAGGCGCGGCGATTAGCCCAGATCAACAACTCATCGCTACAACTGGTGAAGACGGTCAACTCTGGCGACGTGATGGCAGTCTTCACTCCACCTTAACTGGCTATGATGGTCCCTTATCGAATGTTGTTTTTAGCCCGGATGGCAACCTGATCGTCACCAATGGTGATAACGGATCAGTGCAGCTCTGGCAGAGCGATGGTGGCCTAATCAAAAGTATCATGGCCCATGACGCTGACATCTGGGGCCTGACCTTTAGCCCAGACGGAGAGTTTTTTGTCTCCACCAGCGTCGATGGCACCGCTAAGGTTTGGAGTCGGGCAGGGGTTCTCATTGAAGCCTTAAAGGGCCATGAAGCCAGCATTTGGGGCGTAGATGTAAGCCCCGACAGTCAAACCATTGCCACCGCTGGCTGGGATCAAACCATTCGCCTATGGCGGCGGCGTAACCCCCTACAGAAAACAATCTATGCCCCCGAGGGATCGGTCTCTCAGATTGCTATTAGTACAAAAGAAAATCAGTTTGTTTCGGCAAGTCAAAATGGAGCAGTACAGCTCTGGCAGGAAGATGGTAAGCTTCTCAAAACCTTGGGCTATCAGGATGGAGCTGCCCTATCCATTGCGATGAGTCCCGATCAGAGCTACGCCGTGACCGGCGGTGATAACAATATTGCCAGAATCTGGGATCTGGCCGGAGACTCTTCTATTGTGCTCGACAACCATCAGGATGCCCTCTATGCAGTGGCCATTAGCCCCGATGGTCAAACCATCGCCACCGGCAGTCTAGATGGCCTTGTCAATCTTTGGCAGCGCGATGGCACCCTACAGCAAACCATAGAAACGGGGAAGTCATCTGTATTTGGGCTGCAGTTTAACCCCAATGGTCAATCGTTAGTGATTAGCGGTGCCAATGAGTCGCTGAGTATTTGGACCCTAGATGGGCAAAAGTTAGCGAGTATTGAGCGGGAGAAGACGATCAGTGCGATCGCATTTCACCCCGATGGTCAAACCTTTATGACCGCCGACGATTCTGCTATTCAACAATGGCAACAGACCGGTGAATTAATCCAAGAATTTACCTTTGAGCAAGCCGAAGCCACGTTTTTAGGCAACAGTATTGCCCTGAGCCCCGATGGCAATATCTTAGCGGCACCCTTGTGGAATAGCGAACTCAAGGCTTGGCAGATCAAATTATGGCAGCTAGATAAAACAGAACTCTCCGAACTCACCACCCTGGTGGGGCATCAGGGTGAAATCCGGTCTGTTGCCTTTAGCCCCGATGGCAAGCAGCTAATTTCAGCCTCATTCGATAAAACAATCGTTCTCTGGGACCTAAGCAAAATCTTGACTGTGGATGAAATCACCTTGGCCTGTGGGTTGATTACTGACTATCTGCACAGTAGCCCAGAGATCATAAATGAGGATCGAGGACTCTGTGAGAATTAAATATTTCTGGCCTAGCATTGTGTTTTTTATTTTTCAAATTTGTTCCTCTCAAAAAAACTCCAAACTCACTGCCATGGAAAGAGTTGGAGTGACTTTGTCTGGATTACGGCAGTATTAAGAAGCAGCTAATCTCAGCCAGTTCTCTAATATATGAGACTGAGAATAGGATCCCATGAGCTGCTCTGTAGCCCTCAATAGACTATCTTTTATGACACTTACATTACTGGTGAGCCCAAATTTATCCAACACAATAAGACGACTAGTCTTGCCGAGAGTTTTACCAAACTCTAAACGAATGAGCAATGATTCCAGGGCCTGGGCTAATGATAGAGAATCTTTTTCAGTCACCAATATGCCATTATAATGAGACTGTATTAATTCAGAAATCCCTAAGATATGAGTTGACACGACCGGTAGCTCCATCGCCATGGCTTCTAGAAGTACACTGGGAATGCCGTCACGCTCACCATTATCATTCACCAAATAAGGTAACACAAACAGAGTGGCCTGCTGATAATACTCAATTAGCTGTTCCTGGGAAAGCTCGTCCAGTAGAATAACATGCTCGCCCAGACCAAGCTCATTGATCTGCTGTTGAAGAAAATCCTTCGAGGGACCATCGCCAATAATTTTACAGTTGAAGGAAATATCCTTTTGCTTAAGTAAATGACAAGCCTTGAGCAGATAAGAAAATCCTGAATTCTCACACAAACGACCAGCGCTCAGGATTAAAGGGACGTCTAACGACTGTGTCCTAGGGCGAGGACTAAAGCAGTTAATATCTATCCCATGGTATGCCATGTGAATAGGCGTTTCAGACGTAGAAATCCGTTCTAGATACTGACGATTGTGTTCGCTGCAGGTAACAATAAACTCAGCCTTAGCCATACGACGATCAAGAAGAGCCTTATCGCTGAGATAAATATCTTGGGTATGCACCGTCATACTATAAGATACCCCGGAGAATGCTTGGGCAATTTCTACCGTAGCAGCCGGTAGACCAGCAAAGTGAGCATGGAGGTGGGTAATTCCTAAATTTTGCAGTTTCCAAGCTAAACAACCTCCCTGCAAAAACTCATTATATTTCTGGTCTTGATCACGATTTAGATAGAGCTTTAGTGTCTGTACATAGGTTTCGCTATTTTGCTCAAATAATTCAACCTGAGCATTGATTAACTCTTTTTCTTGATCTTGATTAAATGTAGGCAGTAATGATGGCAAATAGGTGACTGGAGCTTTCACCTTAGCCATGTCTGGATAAGTATCCTGCTCCAATGGATGCCTTAGGGAAAAGATCTGTACA
>NZ_JADEXP010000216.1 GCF_015207065.1 Leptolyngbya cf. ectocarpi LEGE 11479
ATAGCTCACCCAGTAGGGCGCTGGAATGACCACCTCATCCCCCGGCTCGATGGTGGTCATCATCAGGGCATAGAGGGAATGTTTACCACCATTGGTCACAATGATATTTTCGGCATTGTAGGGCAGGTGATTATCGGTGCGCAGCTTGTTTGCGATCGCAGCCCTCAAACGAGGTTCACCAGCCGCCGGACCATAGCGAGTTTTGCCGTCATCCAGAGCAGCTTTGGTGGCTGCACGTATGTGCTCCGGGGTATCAAAATCAGGTTCGCCAGCACTAAAGCTGCAGATATCTAGGCCTTCAGCCTTCATTGCCTTGGCTTTGGCAGAAATGGCTAAGGTCATTGAAGGTGTGACTTGCTGTACCCTCGCAGCTAACTTAATACTCATTAGAATGCTGTTGCTCCGGCTCCAAACCCAATGCTGATTAGCTTAAATCGATTTGTAGTGGAGATTGCAAATCTTTATGATTTGCTTGAATCATGACTAACCGAAAAAAAACTCCCCTAGCGTTGCTAGGGGAGCATGTGTTCTTGATCTGTATGAAGGAAACGGTGTGAGGAGAGTTTGTCAAGGCCCTGAGCCCGGGCAATATCCCAATGCAAGGAGCACAGCTCGTAGACAGCAGCACCGCAATAATTACTGTGATGTCGCTTTTCAGGAACTCCAATTTTTGGATTGACTCCATCTGTTGGATTGATTTAATCATCTCCCAGATAGAACCGTCTTAGTGTGATTTCATGGCTTGAAACCGGTGATATTTCTAGCTTATGGGGGTGATATGGGTGATACCTCCCAGTGACATTAGTGGTGTTTTAACGTGAGGGAAATCACCACTCAGACTAATAGCCACAGACCAAGTCCCCAAAACGGAATAAACCGTAGCGCCCGATAACGCTCCCCGATCGGCATCATGGCCCCCATCAGCCAAATCTGAAATACCCAAAACAAAACCATATCGACCACAAAAGCGAGGGTAACTCGATTGCTGACCACCTGCTGCCCTAGATAGTCAAATCGGCTCATTACCCCACCCAGTTCCGGTCGATTAAAGCAAAACCAGATAACTGCCAAATTCCCAACAATTAGTCCTAAAGACCCAAATACGCGGGCTAGGGTTCCTTTCTTTGGCAAATTTGGCGAATCTGAGGGCTGTCCCAGACGCAGTGCCATGTACGGCATTAAAAATACATTCGTTAGAAACATCGCCAGCCCCCAGAGCACCATTTTAGGTAGGTGCTGACTCCGTTTATCCATCATCATCAGCGGGAGAAACATAAAAATCCAAGCTTCCGCTAGGTTAAAAAATCCTTGGACGGCTGGGTTTACGGTAGGCGCTGGTAGAGAGTTGATACCAACAAGATTTAACAGTGGCAGAATAAAAAAGAAATTCAGAGATTCGTCGAGAATTTCTTGCAGGGTGTCGGGTTGAATCGCCCATATGGGCTCCCCTGGCAGCCATGTCGGCGGTGATAGGAGTAGTATCCCTACATAAACGACGGTGGCAGCCCACAGGAGGTCAGTTAGCCAGGACTGCCGTGACCAGACCGAGGGTGATGACTTTTGAGAAGCTATGGAATGATTGGACGCATCTTGGACTGTGGGCGATTGACGCCCCAGCCAATAGCGCACTAGAGGCGTCACCCAGCGAATAATAGTAAATGCAGCCTTACCTGGTTTTAAGGCGGGTTCTACACAGTCACGGGCAAAAACAAGTTTGCCACTCTCGGGGGAAAACCGATAAAAGCTAACGCCACGTCCATTGGGAAAGGCCATCTCGTTAATTTCGACATGCCAAGTGACACCCACGGCCAAATCATCGCCAGTGATATCGTCAATGACAAATTTCAGGTCCGCTGGAACTGCCCGGCAGGATTCTGTAAATAATTCCTGGACTGCCGCCCGCCCCATGAAGGTAGCGGAAAAGTTTAAATCCTCGTAGCAGCACGCTTCATCAATCCATATCACGGCCTGGGATACATCGCGCTGATTGATGGCGGCATAGATAGACTGAACTTTATCAGCGGCTTGACCCATGACATACTGCTCCCTGCTAGCCTCTGATTTTAAACATAAAAAAGTCAAAAATATTTAGTTGTGGTGACGATGCGTTTTACAAATGTTCTGAAAAACCACAAATGTTCTGAATATAGAAGTGTATCTACCAACCTTGAAAAAACTGTCCTGAGGCACCACTGTGATTGTTATCACAAGCATCTGTGATTGTTGTCAGGTTTATCGTACGTATTTGAAAACCTTGTTGTGTTTAGGGTGTAGCCACTTCGGAAGAACTTTAATCTTCTTGAAGCTATCCTGAAATCTTCTGGTGAATCTTACTTTTTTACATAAGAAGTTAAGTGTATTTGCCAGAATGGACTCAACTGTTCGTGTCGAGCCTGCCCCTGAATGTTCCCGAATTTTAATCAAAACTCCTCCAGAAACCACTCTCGTCGCCATTCCAGGGCAACGACTGATGTGGTCTCATCCATACCCACAACTCCAGATCAGCTGGTAGATGCAGGTCTTGTATTCGCAAAACAGCGGGTATACGACGAAGCTTTAGCCTATTTTGAAGAAGCGTTGACCCTCCGACCGAATCATCTGCAAGCTCTAAAAAACCGTGCGCTAACGTTTGTTCGCTTAGGTCAAACTCGAGAAGCATTGGTAGACCTAGATCGATTGATTGATTTAGACCCTAAAAATCTTTGGGCCTATGCCAATCGGGCAATTATTTTTCGTGACCTGGGGCACTATGGTAACGCGGTCAGTGATTTTGGCCATTTGATTAAACACGATCGCCTCAAGCGTTGGCAATGGCTAATTTCCCGTGGTTCTACACTAAAGCTGATGGGGCACTATGATGAAGCATTGCAAGACTTTACTCTCTCTCTTAGGTTAAAACCCAATAACAGCTGGGCCATCAGTGCTCGAGATGAAATGGTTCTTCAGTCTCGACATTATTCGTGATGGGTATTGATGACACCCCCTGCAGCTAATTTTTAACAAGCTGCGATGGAAACAATATTTTGATGAGAGTATTTGGGCAAGATTTTTACGTTGTGTACTCTGCGTTGATCTTGACATAGTCATAGCTCAGATCGCAGCCCCATGCTGTCCCTGTGCCTGTACCCTGACCCACTCTAACGGTAATCATTACCGGATTGGCTAAAGCTTCAGTCGCCGTGGGTTGATGATCAATAGCACAGTCTTTGAGATAAGTGTGGGCAGCAATTCGATCAAAGGGCTGGGGCTGGCCTTTGTCTAGTAATACAAAATTCCCCAGCTTAATCATTAGCTGTGCTGAGTCGAGGGCCACTCCCGAGCGCCCGGCGGCTCCTGCGATTCTGCCCCAGTTGGGGTCACGACCAAAGATAGCCGATTTAACTAGGGATGAACTGGCAATGGTGCGGGCAATTTTTCGGGCATCTTGATCGGTGGTGGCACCCGACACATGCACCTCCAGTAAGCAGGTTGCCCCTTCACCATCACGGGCAATGCTTTTGGCGAGATAGATGCACACTTCGGTTAGCATGGCTTCTAGCCTTTCAGCCTCTGGACCGGGCACGGTAATAGCCGGTGTACGAGATTGACCGTTACTCAGGGCCATCACCGTATCATTAGTGCTGGTGTCACCATCGACCGTAATTTGGTTAAAGCTCTGATCGACAGCCCGAGCTAACATAGCTTGCCACAGTCCGGGTGAAACGGCAGCATCACAGGTAATAAAAGACAGCATCGTGGCCATGTTCGGATGGATCATACCTGAGCCCTTGGCAATGCCGCCGATGCGAACGGGACGTCCATCCAGGGTGGTCTCAAGGGCATAGGATTTGGTCACTAGATCGGTAGTCAAAATTGCTTGGGCCGCCTGTGCGTTTCCCTGGCCAGATAGCTGGGTGACTAGCTGTGGCATATGGGCTAGCAGGGGGTCCATTTTGATGCGCTGGCCAATGACGCCTGTGGAGGCAATTAATATTTTATCGGCGGTAGTGTTGAGGGCATTGGCAGCGGCGGTGGCCATGGTTACCGCATCTTCCCATCCTTGCTGGCCGGTGCAGGCGTTGGCCTGACCTGAATTGCAGAGAATTGCCCGAGCGGAGGGGTGGGTCTCTAGCTGTTGCTGGCAGTAGTCGATACAGGCGGCGCGAACCTGGGACTGGGTGTAGACAGCGGCTGCGATCGCATCATTATTTTCCGACACAATCAGGGCTAAATCCGGCGCACCCGATGCTTTTAGTCCTGCACAAATGCCCGCTGCCTTGAATCCTTTAGGAGCCGTTACCCCGCCATCAATCACATGCCACTGAGTTTCACCCTGTCCCATAGTCATATCCTTATGTAGTCTAATTATCTGGGTCTAATTGTCTAATGTGCGGTCTAACTTACTAGCCAACTCGAAAAAACTGTTGCTGACCTGAGATTATCCCAAGCGGCGGCAGTCTACCATCAAAGCCCCAGGGGTCAGCCTTTTAATCGGCTGATGGTTCTTCCACTAGCAAATCTCCTAATACATCGATATAGATATTAATGGCACTATTGAGAGCCTGCCCCCGAGCGCCCAATAATGCCAACATGGCCTCAGGGCCCTGATCGGGGAGTAAACAAAAATGATCGATCACAAATTTTAGCGTGTGGCCCAGCTGAATCTCGTCGTCTGCGACAGGTGCCAGAGCCAGGGGTCGCATTTGAATCTGTTCTCCATGGCGAGACTGATCTCTTATCCACCAAGCCAAAAACTCCAACGTCAACCAACCCGCCCGATCATAGGACAAAATCACATCCGTATTTGCCCAGGCTTCATTAGATAATCCTCCCTGGGTTCGGTGTAGCAGGGCATGGGGTAAATCTCCCATCTTCCCTGACAGCTGATACTCCTGAGGAGAGATTTTATCTAGTTTTTTGATACCTGTATTGACCTCCATCACTCCTTTGAAGCGATAGAGTGATTGATGAAACAATTTAACCTGATGCGGATAATCACCAGCCATAAAATTCTCTCCTATAGGTTGGAGAACTCAGTTGGAGAACTCACAAACTATCCCATCATTTGATTAACAAAGTTGGTGTAAACCTCTCCCTTAAGAAATTCAGGCCGCTCCAACACTTTTTGATGAAATCCAATAGTAGTGGGCAATCCGGTAATCGCACATTCTCTCAAAGCACGTTTCATACGCTGAATAGCGGTGTTGCGATCAGGCCCCCAGACAATCAGCTTGCCAATGAGAGAATCATAATAAGGGGGAATATCGTAGTCGGTATACACATGGGAATCCATACGTACCCCTAGCCCACCGGGGGCTAAATAGCCATTAATGCGGCCAGGGTTGGGGCGAAAGTTATGATCAGGATCTTCGGCATTGATGCGACATTCAATGGCATGCCCTTTAAGCAAAATATCGTCTTGGGTAAACGATAGCCGTTCACCTTGAGCCACCCGAATCTGTTCAGCAATGAGGTCAATCCCCGTCACCATTTCCGTCACCGGATGCTCCACCTGAATCCGGGTATTCATTTCCATAAAGTAGAACTTCCCATGGCTATCTACTAGAAACTCCACAGTCCCTGCCCCTACATAGCTAATGGCTTTGGCGGCGCGTACTGCTGCCTCCCCCATTTGTTCTCGCAAAGCTGGGTCAAGAGCCGGGCTGGGAGCCTCTTCCAATAGTTTTTGATGGCGACGCTGGATCGAGCAATCCCGTTCCCCTAAATGCACCACATTGCCGTAGCTGTCAGCTAGAATCTGAAACTCAATATGGCGAGGATTCTCCACAAATTTTTCTAGATAAATCCCACCGTTACCAAAGGCCGCTTCGGCCTCACCCTGGGCCGAGAGAAATAACTTGGTCATTTCGCTCGCTTCGCGCACTAAACGCATACCGCGACCGCCACCACCAGCTGTGGCCTTAATCATCACCGGATAGCCAATGTCATTTGCTAAGGCCATCGCTTCGTCAGGCGTGTCTAGTAGCCCTTTGCTGCCAGGGACCGTGGGCACCTTGACCCGCTGCATAGTAGCCTTGGCAGTAGATTTATCCCCCATGGCTCGCATCGCGGCTGCCGAGGGTCCAATAAAAACAATCTTGTGATCGGCGCAGATGTCCACAAACCGGTCATTTTCAGCCAGAAAACCATAGCCAGGATGAATGGCGCTGGCTCCGGTGGTCATAGCCGCAGCAATAATATTAGGAACGTTGAGATAGCTGCGGCTGCTAGGGGCTTCACCAATACAGATAGCTTCGTCGGCTAGCTGCACATGGAGGGCGTGGCGATCAATAGTGGAATGAACGGCGACGGTGGCTATTCCCATTTCCTCACAGGTGCGTAAAATTCGCAGTGCGATTTCACCTCGGTTCGCAATCAAGATTTTTGAAAAGCGCATCAGCCAGCCACTACCCTAAGGAAATTTTCTATCTGCATCATATGACGGAAGCTGATCGTACCACGCAGGTTTCCCTGGGATAATGCCTTCAAATTGGACAGACAAAATCTCGTCATTGGAGGGACCGTTTGTGGTTTACTGTTATATGCTGCGATGAGTTTTTTAGCAGCTGTTTGCGGATGTGGTGGAATTGGTAGACACGCACGCTTGAGGGGCGTGTGGCTTATGCCATGCGAGTTCGATTCTCGCCATCCGCATTGTTTTTTGTGGGGCGTTGTAGAGGCGTTACATACAACGCCTCTACAACGCCCCATGTTCATAATATAGAGCTGGTAGAGCCATTGGTTCTGCAGAGCTGTGGGCAAACGTATATCATGAAAATAGTCATGAATTTTTGTAAACAGCTTTGACTTCAACGCTTGGACCATTACCAAAGGCCCAGAAAACAACCGGCTGGCATGCCCTAGATATGCTCTGGCAGGGGGATGAAACCGTTGTCAAAAGAGGACTGCCCCACGATCAGCTGTCTCCAGCATGGCAAATTTTGATGCTGGGGGATGGTTCTCCTACCCGCCATCTTCAGCTGCTGACGCGGGAGCCCACCGAGGTTGATGTTATTGAAATGTCCCTGGTGGGCATGGCTGATGATGGTGCGCCCGACGTGATTAGCTATGTTCCGGGACCCCGACTCCGCCGTCAGGTATGGTTGCGTACAGCGTCAGGTCAGCGTTTGGCCTATGCCACATCCTGGTGGGAAGCCAGTCACGTGGATGAGTATCTAAAAAACCGTTCGCTGCCGATTTGGGCCAGTCTTGCCAATTTGCGTACTGAGCTTTACCGCGATATTCAAGGTATTTACTACGGTTGGAGCCCACCGCTGGAGGCCGCATTTGGTCAGAAAGGCCCATTTTGGGGTCGCCATTATTTGTTCTGGCACCACGGCAAACCGCTGACCCTGATTTATGAGGTGTTTTCGCCTTATCTGATGCGATATTTGGGACCCATGCGGTCTGAAACGAGCCATCGGTAGATCGTATTTGTAGGGGCGTTGCATGCAACGCCCCCACGTGGGTTATTAATTGTCGGGTTTGGTGGTTTGATGACGCCGTTTACGGCATCGGTCCGAACAATATTTCACCTCATCCCAGCAATCGGCCCATTTTTTTCGCCAGGTAAAGGGGCGCTGGCAAACGGTGCATGTTTTTGTCGGTAAATCAGACTTGCGACGCTGACGGGCCATTAGTTCCTAGGGATTGTTAGCGGTTTTTTAGGGCTCACGGTATGCTCAGAGACTAGTTTAAAAGGCATTGGTAGATGATGCTTGCGATCGCATGTCCCCTCCTTCCCCTCTAGCGCAACTCCGTATCGTTTTAGTCGAACCCGCTGGCCCCTTAAATATTGGCTCAGCCGCGCGGGTGATGAAAAATTTTGGGTTGTCGCAGCTGGTTTTGGTCAATCCCCAATGTGACCCCCACAGTGATGACGCCAGACAAATGGCCGTTCATGCCTACGACGTGATTGCAGCATCCCAGACAGTAGCGACGCTGCCGGAAGCCCTAGTCGGCTGTCAGCGAGCAATTGCAACCACTGCCCGGAGTCGAGATTTACAAACGCCGTTAGAATCGTCCGAGCAAACATTGCCCTGGCTGCTGACGTCATCCCCCAGCGCCCTGATTTTTGGTCCAGAAGATCGAGGTCTCAATAATGACGAAATGCTCCAAGCCCAGCGCTTTATTAAAATAGATACCCGTCCCCCCTATGAATCGCTAAACTTAGCCCAGGCGGTCGCAATTTGCTGCTACGAACTGTCTCGCGTCGGGCATCGGCCCCAAGGGGAGACTCCTTCATCTACTCATGCTGTATCTACTACCGCAGACGATGCTGCCGCTCCCCTGAACGAGCTGGAGGGGTATTATCACCACTTAGAATCGATTTTGTTAAAAATCGGCTATCTTTATCCCCATACGGCTCCCAGCCGCATGCGTAAATTTCGACAGCTTGGGCATCGTGCGGCCCTGTCTACCCAGGATGTGGCAATGCTACGGGGTATCCTGCGGCAAATAGACTGGGCTACAGCCACACATCAGGGACCTGATTCAAAAGCCCCCTAGCCATCCCAAAATTCTCAGCCACCCGCTAGGGGCAATGATTAGCAATGTGTTCACACCTATGACGGATCCACAGCAGCCTCATTCCAAATCACGACGGTCTGGACGACCACGACGGCAGCGACGTTCTAAGCTACCCCCGGTCGGAGGTAACTCCAAGCCAATACGGTCTAGGGGGACAAAGTCATCCTCATCTGGGGCTGCGACCGGTATGTTTGGGGACATGGTCGATCCGTCTCGCCATGTACGTCGAACTCGCCGCAATTCTCGCTCCACCTGGCCGCCAGAGCCCAAGAGTTCCCTATTACCAAGGCTACCTAAGCCCCTAATCTATGGTGTTCGCTTGTTGATTATTGGCCTAGGGGTGGCCGCGATCGCAGGAACACTGCTGTCGGTCCTCACACCCACCGATGAGCAGTTAGCCCGTGGCACGGCGGCTGAAACCCAGTCAGCAGTTACCGTATCGACCGAAACTGACAATGATGTGCTGGTGCGCACCCAAGAACTGGCTCCCCTAAAGGCCAGTTTGGCGGAACTACAGGATCTGATTCCTGAACTAACGCCCACCGTTTATGTCTTTGACTTAGACACGGGTAACTATGTAGATATTGCAGGTAGTTCCGCAGTCCCGGCGGCAAGCACGATTAAACTGCCGATTTTAGTGGCCTTTTTTCAGGCGGTAGATGACGATCGCATCACCGTTGATCAGGCCCTGGCTATGCAGTCGAGTCAAATCGCCCAGGGGTCTGGAGATATGCAAACTCAGCCACCGGGAACGCGGTATACGGCCCTAGAAGTTGCCACTCAAATGATTATCAACAGTGATAATACGGCGACTAACATGATGATCGACCTGCTGGGGGGGCCAACAGAACTCAACCAGCAGTTTGCCAACTGGGGGCTCACGGCCACCGTCCTGAATAACCCACTACCCGATGTAGAAGGAACCAACACCACGAGTACCGAGGATCTGGTGCGGATGGTAGCCCATATTCATAAGGGCGAGGTTTTAAGTCTGAGATCGCGCGATCGCGTCTTTAATATTCTGCAGCGAACTTACAATAAAAAGCTACTGCCCGCCGGGGTGAGCGAAACCACAATTAGCTACAACAAAACTGGCAACATTGGTGAAGTCCTAGGCGATGTGGCGCTGATGGATCTGCCCAATGGGAAACGATATGCGATCGCAACTCTGGTACAGCGTCCTGACAACGATGGCCGCGCCCAAGAACTCATTCGACGAATTTCCCAAACGGTTTACCAGGCCATGAATAACGCCATTCCTGTAATCAAACCTGCCACTGACACCTCTGGCGAAAACGGAGCCCAGTCAATTCCCGTATCTCCTGGAGAAACGCCTGACTCTGCTATCCCCAGTTCCCAGGAATAGCTCCAACTAGGTCGTCAGCGCTCTAGATACTGCATGAGTCAGATTTTTTGTGGCTAATGCAGTTGACAAGATAGACATCTTTGATACACTCTGTCAGACAAGTTCGGGGGTGTCCCATCTACACTCTGATCCCTGTCAGCTCTAGAGAACTATGATCAACCCCCCTGTGGATATTAATCAGATTAAACACTCAGCCGCCAACGGTCACTTTCGCTCCATAGCCTTGTGGCTTAACTATCCGTTGGTACCCCAGGCGATCTATGCCCAGGTACAGACAGATCGCTACCCCGGCTATCTCCAGGTCCTATTAGAGTTTGAGCGCCCCCCTAAGAAAGAGGCATTAATCCGGCTGGTGTGTAACCGTATTTGCCGATTAGAGTCCGATGTCATCCGTGGAGTATCCCTCATTGGTCGGGTTATAGGAACAAAGCAACCTCTTTGGCAACAGCGGGTCCGACTGACTCAGCGACAACGCACCGCAACACCACCGCCTCTAGTCTCGGACAACCTGGCTCCAGACAGCGATACAGCTGTAGCTGTGTCCAATACTGTGCCAGCAGCGGCGGAGCCACATGCTGAGCCAGACAACAATACAGCTGTGCCAACGGCGGAGCCACTCGCATCTACCTCTACAACAGCTGCCAAGTCAAAGACGGCCCAGCCCGAACCTGTAACAGCAGCCACCTATGGCAGTAAAACGTTTAAGCAGGTGCCGTCTTATCTCATTCCGAGAGAGCCTAATCACCAGGAGCATCGCCGCCGCCCCAATCGTAATGTCGCTCCCTTTCCAGTGGTGCAAATCCGTCCCGCTGATATTGATGGCTCCAAGCCCCCCAGCCAGCGACGGATTCAACGCCGTCGTCTGGCCCCAAAAGAAATCATTGATCAGCAATTTAAATATATGAGAGCCATCGTTGTGACAGGCTCGGCTGCAGCGGCATTTATTTTAGGCTGTGTTACCGAGACCGTTCGCTCTCAGCGGGGGTCCATGGCTCATAATGGGTCCCCCAGTCTCCCCACATTCAACCAGGAGGGTTGGCGTCCCCTCAGTGAGATTGAAACTCAAGAAATTACCTATCGCTCCGCCATGCGCGGCGCGGCTGTCCCAGCCGCGCTCGAATCGGTTGCTGTGATGCCCCATAAACCCGCCAGCAATCCTGAAAATCCTACAG
>NZ_JADEXP010000652.1 GCF_015207065.1 Leptolyngbya cf. ectocarpi LEGE 11479
AATACAAATGTTATGACGGCGATGATGGCACCGATGGTCGTAACGGTCGGGATGGCGAAACTGGCAGCCTGGGTCAGCTTGCCTTGATTAATCAAGTGGACCCCCTACCCCAGGAAGCACCGAGTCAGTCCCATACAGTTTCCAGCTTGGCCAATTCAACGGTTACCCTGTCAAAGAATCTTTGGGAGACCCGCAGCGGTGCTAAAAACTTGCTTGCTCCTGGTTCGATCATCGCTAATGACTATGAGGTTTATACCGGCCACATTGAGCGACAATTTGCTCTAGATTGGCAGGCTTCGCAGCCCTCCCAGGGCTTTACGGACTCTGTTGACCTGGAGCTACAGCCCAATGGTCAGGTCAGTATTGGCTTTCCTGAGGCTTACTGGCTGCTGGGAGACACCATCGAACAAGACACCCTGACCACCTATCGAGTTGATGGCATCGTGCCGGTAGCGGAGGTAACGCAGCTGGCGGTGGGACGCGTTGATGGTCGTAGCCGTACCTTTGAAGTCAATGTAGTGGACCTGGCCCAGCGCTCGGATCAGCTAGAGACCCGGTTTGAGGTGCGCTACAGCACGTCGGGCAGTGACGGTCGCCGTCGCCGCTATGATCTGGAGTATGAAGGAGCGGTGCCAGCAGATCTAGTGCAGCAGGACCATAATCGCTTTACTTTATCGCTAGGCCGATTGCCGATTCGCTCTCAGTTGCTTAGCGGCGGCACCCGAGCCCAGGTGGAGCTAACGATCATTCGCTCCTACGGGAATAACTCGGCGGAGCAGACGCTGACGTGGCAGGGGGAAATTTAATCAAGAAGGCTTTGTGGTTCTTAGAACTCGACGCAGATGAGTCATCTTGTATTGGAAAAAATTAAGCTCTAAAGAATTGGTCAATTACGATATGAGCTAAGCTTTCTAAATTTCTTGAAGCTGACAGCTTTGTAATTCTGAGTAGGTGATTAAAACTATCTAAGATATTGTGTCCATTAATTTACGATTCGTTGATAATTTTAACAAAACTTCTAGAG
>NZ_JADEXP010000653.1 GCF_015207065.1 Leptolyngbya cf. ectocarpi LEGE 11479
TCTCCCTATAAAGGCTATGTGGATGCCCGCTATGTCGTGGATGGATATGAACCAGAGAACTACGGTAAAAACTACCGAGGTAATGTAGAACTCAAACAGGCCCTGTCCTCGTCAATTAATATCGTGGCCGTTAAAGTGCTGGTAGAGGTTGGATTTGAACCCGTTATCGCCATGGCTAAGCGGATGGGTATCAAGTCAGATTTGTTGCCTGCTTACTCCCTGGCTCTAGGCGCATCTGAGGTTAACCTGCTGGAGCTAACCAATGCCTACGGCGCATTTGCTGCTGAGGGCAAGCACGTGGAGGCCCATGGTATTAAACGAATTACTAACCGCAGCGGTGAAGTGCTGTACGAGTTTGCTGATGAAGCTGAGCAAGCCATTGATGAAGACTCAGCTGCGATTATGGCCTGGATGATGCGTAGTGTTGTCGAAGGCGGTACAGGTAGTAATGCCTATATTAGTGGTCGGCAGATAGCTGGTAAAACTGGTACCTCTGAGAAAAACCGAGATTTGTGGTTTATTGGCTTTACGCCCCAGCTGGTGGTTGGTGTGTGGTTTGGTAACGACGATAGTAGCCCTACACGCGGAGCCAGCAGCACAGCGGCCTATGCTTGGCGACAATTTGTCTCACAGTTTATTGAAGACCTGCCGGTCGAAAAATTTCCAGAATTGCCCCGCCTATCGGGGCGTAAAGGGTCGATTGAAGCAAAACCTGTCAAGCCAGGTAAAGTAGTCGCAGAAAAAGCGGGCAGGCGTTCTTCCAGTGACGAGGCCCCTAGGCAATCATCTCCGGCGCCACGTCGTTCAGATCCTGCACCTGCAGCTTCTGAGTCTGTTCCCCAGGCTGCTCCGAGTCAGGAGGAACCTCAGCAGTCGTCGCCGCCGCCTCGGCAATTCGATAATCCCGCGCCCGCGCCCGCGCCTGCAGCACCCGCTCCGGCTCCTGAGCAATCCGCACCCGCTGCTCCACCGCCTGAAACGCCGGCACCCGCGCCCGCAGCCCCGGCCCCAGACCCAGTAGCGC
>NZ_JADEXP010000217.1 GCF_015207065.1 Leptolyngbya cf. ectocarpi LEGE 11479
AATGTGTCCTTTGTGGGGGCTGACAACCCTGACGACTCAGAGAAAACCCAAGCGCGGGTAACATTCTTTATTCTCGGTTCTAATGAGGACTCGATCCAGCTGCGGAAACGACTACTTGAGCTTTCCAGTGAAAAGATTGCTAAGGAGCTAGATTCTTACAACATGCGGTTTAAGATTCAAGAGCCGACGATCTATGTTGAATCGCCGGTTACTATTTAGCGATGAGCTAGCGACAGACTAGGTGGGGAAGCAACCACCCGCCCTGGGTTCAAAAGCGCCTCCATACCAAATTGTCCCTTTTAGTGGACAACCCTCAGTTAGCGCTGGAGTTTCAACCCAGCGCGGGCTTCAGCTACACGACCAATCTTAGGGCAAGATCTGAGCTTAGCGGGTTTGAACCATTGCTGGTTTAATTGCTCTGTAAAATGCTCTAATGCTCTACTAAGCGCTCTCTAGAAAAACTACCATGGTCGTCAGTACCTCCCTCGATATCGCCGCCTTCGATCCAGTCAAAGTCACCCAGGAACTCATCCGCTGCCCCAGCGTTACCCCCGACCGAGAAGGTGGCCTAAATGTGGTGCAGCGTCACCTGGAACAGCTGGGTTTTACCTGTCATCGCATGACATTTCACAATGAACCCGGCAGCTACGAGGTGGACAATCTCTATGCTCGCTTGGGCACCGAGGGACCTAATCTAGCATTTGCTGGTCATACAGATGTAGTACCCGAAGGAAATCGTGAACGATGGGGAGATATTGACCCCTACAAAGGAGAGATCCGCGACGGCATTCTATGGGGTCGCGGTACCGTTGATATGAAGGCGGGCATTGGCTGTTTTATTGCCGCTGTTTCATCCTGGTTAGGCAAGCATCAAGACAGCTTTACAGGGTCGTTTAGCTTTATCATCACAGGCGATGAGGAACACGAAGCGATTAACGGCACTAAACCCGTAATGCAATGGTTAGAACAGCGGGGTGAGAAGATTGATGCCTGTGTGGTCGGGGAACCAACCAATCCGTTGGAAATGGGTGACTGTGTTCACATCGGACGGCGCGGCAGTATCAACACGTTTATCACTGTCAAGGGAAAACAGGGCCATGTAGCCTACCAGCGCAATGTCCTAAACCCGGTGCCGGCGGCGGTGGCTATGGTGACGGCCCTGCAAAATCTGTCGTTGGATCGGGGCAATGAGTGGTTTGAGCCCTCTAATTTGGAGATGACTCAATTTGAGACGGCAGCCTGTGCCGAAAATGTGATTCCAGCCGAGGTTAAGCTGCGGTTTAATATTCGCTTTAATGACGAACAAACCGGAGACGGGCTACAGCGGCTGATTCGTGAAACGGTTGCGCCCATTGCCCGTGAGTATGGCACCGAGTATGACATTCGCTTTCGCGTCAGTGGTGAAGCGTTTCGGACAGATCCCCAGGATCCGTTTGTGGCTCTAGTGCAGGATGCAGTGGAAAAGATTGCCAACCGCCGTCCTCGGTTGAGTACGGAAGGGGGGATTACCGATGCGCGTTATCTCGTACCCCACTGTGTAACGGTGGAGTATGGACCACTGGATAACACGATGCACCAGATTGGTGAACATATTCCCGTTGCTCATATTTATGAGCTACACCAAGTGTATGAGCGCATTATCGATACGTTTTTTGAGGGTCAGTTGCGTCGCTAATCTGCAATCTGCCTCATAGCAGCTCTCAAATCCATAGCCAAGTAAAAGCCTTCATATAGGCCGGTATTGAATCTTAAGGCTTGGGAAAAATTAAAGTAAGTTTGCCAAAAAAGTTCCTGGGAGCCAGTTTTTGCCTTTTTGGGCTCATACCGTGCCCATATATCGTGGTGCTGTTCAGGTTAACTCCTATCAAAGTAAGGAACATCTCTGGAACCAATAACGTTTATTACTTAGAGATCATACGTAGTTTAAGCATATTCATGAAATCTTCGGAAGCATTTCCATATTCCCCATTTGAGGGTATCTAGATCGCTATGTTGATTGATGCATCAGTTAAAAATAAAGAGAATGAGCTTCGTGTTTTAGTCGTCTCCGTACGAGGATTTCGCTTTCAAGTAGCTAACTGTGTTCTTTACGAATTTGAAGACTTCATCTGCAATCTAGAAAGCGCTAAACTCTATGCTCCTACACAAACCTTCGATCTAGCTAGAAGAATATACCGCTTCGCTAAATATGCAACTGGTTCCAACAGCATTGCTAGCTCTATTGCACCGTTCCCAGCTGAAGTAGTATTAAAAAATGAATATGACTTGCTGTTTGTCGTATGTGACAACCCTTGGCAGCTACATTTGCTAGAATCCGTTAAAAACTGGCGCGATAAATGCCGACATAAAGCTTGCTACGTTATGGAAACGTGGAAGCTAAATTTTGATGACTGGCGTTTAGCGTACGAACCCTTTAAGAATTTCGATCATATTTTTACGGGAACGGCCCTATGCGTCGATACCTACTCAGACGTCACAGGGCTTCCTTGTCAGTATCTGGCCCCGGCCCTTGATGCCTTTAAATTTTGTCCTTATCCAAATCCACCCCAGCGGCTGATTGATGTGTGTTGTGTTGGGCGTCGTCCTGCAGAAACGCATCAGTCATTATTTCAACGGTCTCAACAAGACGATAATTTTTTCTATTATTACGATACTGTTAACAACGGGACTCTAGAAGTTGGCAACCCTCGCGAACATCGCGCTAAACTAATCAGTCTCTTACAAAGAAGTCGTTACAACATTGCTGTCCATGCTAGGTTTAACGCCCTGAGCGAAACGGGGGGCGACCAAGAAATTGGGTATCGTTACTTTGAAGGTGTGGCGGCAGGCACTGTTTTGATTGGTATGCCTCCTATCGGTAAGATGTTTCCCCGCTATTTTGATTGGGACGATGCCATCGTTAAGACCGATCTTTATGAACAAAATGTGCTGGAAGTAATTCAAGAACTCGATTCACAGCCTGAGAAGGTGGAACGCATGAGGCGACGGAATGTTGTTAATGCTCTGCTCAAGCATGATTGGGTCTATCGCTGGCGTGAGGTATTAGCGGCATTTGATTTAGAACCTAGCCCAGCTGTCATAGCAAGGGAGAAAACCCTACAGAAGCTGGCACGCAATATTGATGCGATTGATATGCCCATGGCTTGCTGAAGCGAGTTTGGCAGTAGTTTACGCGGTTAGAAATCAATAGATGGTTAAAACAGTCAGGTTTAGCAACGGCGATCAGATGCCGATGTTGGGGTTAGGTACATGGACATCTGCCCCGAGAAATATGCGTCACACTGTTAAGCGTGCGATCGCAATGGGCTATCGTCGGCTGGGCCTAGGTCACTGGAAATCGGATCCTGGGAATGTCTATAACGCCGTTAAAGATGCGATCGCAGCAGGCTATCGTCACATTGACTGTGCCCACATCTATGGCAATGAAGCCGAAATTGGTCGTGCCCTTTCAGAGTCATTTCAGGAGGGGATTGTCACCCGAGAAGAGATGTGGATTACCTCCAAACTATGGAACGATTCCCATGCACCGGAGAACGTGCAACCTGCATTAGAGGTGACGCTCTCAAATTTACAGCTAGACTATCTAGACTTATATCTAATCCATTGGCCTGTGGCCATGAAAAAGGGAAGCTCAGACCCCCTAACACCAGAGCAGCTGATCTCCCTGGATACACTCCCCATTTTAACCACCTGGAAAGCAATGGAATCCCTTGTGGATAAAGGGTTATGTCGTCACATAGGCGTATCTAATTTTAGTATCACCAAATTAAAAAACCTGGTGGATAACGCCCGACTGAAACCAGAAATGAACCAGATTGAGCTGCATCCCTATCTGCAACAGCCATCGATGCTAGAGTTTTGTCATGCCAACAATATTCACGTAACCGCCTATTCACCCCTGGGATCTGGGACTCGCGCCGATAGTCTCAAGGCGACCAATGAACCAACGTTACTCAAAGAGCCCACCATTGCTGCCATTGCTAAGCGTCACGGGGTCAGCCCTGCCCAGGTTCTCCTGAGCTGGGCCATGCAGCGAGGGACTGTAGTTATTCCAAAGTCCTACAATCCAGAACGTATTCGCCAAAATTTAGCGTCAGCTAATGTTGTGCTGTCTCCAGAGGATATGCAAACGATGGCAACCCTCGACTTAAATCGTCGTTATATAGATGGTGCATTTTGGCAGGTTCCAGGGGGAGCCTACACGATAGAAAACATTTGGGATCTGTAATGCTGGAATATAGAAACTCCAGGCCATCAATAGACTCTATAGAATTAAAGCAAGACAGCTTTTCGACAATAAAAGGCTTCTGCATACTTATGGGGCGCATTTGATTCAATTCCGCGCAGTCTCAGAATTGCTGAAAATGTTTCTTCATCAAACCACTGTTTATTAAACTGGGTTTGAAAGTGCTGCATTAGATACAAAATTTTTTGCTGATAGATAGGTTCATCAAGGTGTACAAAGAAATTGGGATTGCCTAAATCCCCATCATATTTGGGAATCTCATATTCTAATATCATATGATTACGAAACCCATTCAAGGTCAGTTCAGAGATTAACCGATGATCTTGGTGTAGATCATTGCGATAGTGTGTGAGGATTAGATCAGGAGAAAATTCTTTGCTTAGCCGATCAAAAAACTCTTTAATTTCTATGCCAATATAGGGAAAAAATCGTTCCCTATACTCTTGAATGATAATATTCTTTTTCTTTACATGCTTTAGGAAACTATTTGCACTTGCCAAAGCCTCCTCCTGCCTGTGTCCAGTTGCTGAGAAAACAACCCAATTAACCTCAATATCCTGAAATTGTTCAATCAATTTCAGGATAGTTCCACCACAGCCGATTTCGATATCATCACTGTGAGCACCCAGACAAAGGATGCTACGAAATGATGGTTGCTCCTGATGATTGCAGATTAGTGTTTGCATAAGTAGGTAAATAGGTAAGCGTCCCCTGAGCGAAGTCGTGGGCATAGCCTAGGGGACGCTAGTTATGAAAGTTGGCTTCGACTCCGCTCAGCCAACTTTGTTCGTGGGACGGTTATGTAAATAACCCAAAATAAACCCTTTTGATATCGTTCGTTTCGGCTACGCCCAACCCACTAAGTTTTGATGTTTTCTGAGGACTGAGCGTAGCCGAAGTCCTCAGATTGCCGATGAGGCTAGAGTATTTTGAGCTGCCTGAGGATTTGGAAGGTTCTTGACCTCAGCCTTTCCGCTATTTCCCAATATTTCCGGACTAGACTCCCATAAAGCCCATGGGGTATTACCTTTTGCATACATATCGTCAAACAGCATCTTCTCTTTTAGCGTATCCATACAGGCCCAAAAACCAGGATTTTTGTAGGCAATGAGCTGCTGCTGCTGAATCAGCCGTTGGAATGGCTCAAGGACTAGCTCTTCCCCAGGAGAAATGTAGTCAAATATATCCTTTCTAAGCACAAAGAAGCCGCCGTTGATCCATAAATCTGAATGTCCTACAGACTGAATACTTTCTACAATTCCATCTTCGTTATGCAAAGAAACAACATGGAACGAGTGCGACGGTTGTACCGCCAAAAAGCTAGCAATCTTATCTTGTTGGTGGAAATGCTCAAGATACAAATTTAGATCCAGATCGCTGAGTCCGTCAGCATAATTGGCTAGAAAATATTCATCGCCTTCTAAATAAGGTTTAACGGCAACCAGCCGCTCTCCGATATTCAAATTGAGACCCGTATCAACAAATGTGATTTTCCAGTCTTCTATATCAGTGGTGTGTAGTTGCACATTTTTGCCCCCATTAGAGAGGGTAAAGTTGTTTGACAGGCACTCATTATAGTTAAGGAAGTAATTCTTGATATAGTCTCCCTTGTAACCCAGACACAAAATGAACTCTTTGTGCCCAAAGTGAGCATAATACCGCATCAAATTCCAAATGATTGGACGGTAGCCAATTTCCACCATAGGCTTGGGAATCGTCTCAGAATATTCTCTTAACCGGGTGCCTAAGCCACCACAAAATAGAACGACTTTCATTTTAATTCTCCTTAGCTTTCTATATATTTGGAGCTTTTACAAAGGATCTAAGGAATGAGGGATTATGCCGTACAGGCGTTCCATGGCAACCTCTGCAGATATAATCTCTGAATCTTATTAAAATCCTTATCCCTTATCACCTGAGCTTGAACAAACTTTTAACAAACCACTGTTTTCAAGGTTAGATGCAGCATGCTTGATCACTGAAAAGTTTAAGTTAGAGCGCTCAGCAATATCGAGTAGCGTATGTTCTCCATCGGAGAGATTTAATGTCCATAACATCGCCATGCGATCGCTAGGTGCCGTTTGTTTACCCCCATACATGCTGTAAAGGCCCCGCTTACCCAGCTGTGGCTCACATTTGGGGTTAGTATTCAAGTATGTTTGATTATTTTCTAAAATATCAATCACACTCAGGTACGTTTCAAAGGAATTTACCAAAGCAGACATCTGTACAAAGTCTAAATTGTCAGCCGAGGTGTGATATTCGGGAAAGGTGCCAAATTGGCTTCTCGTCAGGCTGCCAACGGGTAAATTGAAACCAGGCGAACAAAATTGGCGCTCATCGTACCCGTAGGGAGAGAAATCGGCAATTTCATAGTTTTGGGATGATGCTTTAAGCACATAGGGAACAACCCTATCAATGTCTGCATTCCCACGACGGCTTTTTTTGTAGGTTAGATGACCTGGATCACCCACATTCGCTACGGTCAAACCATGCTTAATGCGTGAAACCTTATTTTCATTCTGACTTAGCCAAGTAATCGCACCGATGGTAGCTGGCGCAAACACAAAGCGATAGGAGTAGCGTAACGACTGCTGGCTCAGATATTTTGCCAGAAAGGTAACAAGAGCAACTCCCGAAAGGTTGTCGTTACAGAGTGATGGGTGACACTCATGGCAAAACAAAAAGATTTCATCCTCTGTTTGACCGGGCAAAAATAGCTCGCCATAGGTCAGAGAACCTGCTTCTAATGAAGAGTCAATATAGACTTCATAGTCACCCTCTGGTAGAGACTGTAGCGTTCGATCCGTTAGACAAAACCCCCAGGTTTCGTTGTAATACGATGTCCGATACGGAATCCAGTCGGGCCGATCTGGCATTGAGAACAGATGCTCTTTCAGCTGAGAAAGCGGCATCTTTTGATGAATCGGCAGGCTGTAGTTGAGTATATGTAAATTGGATTCTTGAAAATCAACAATTTTCTTGCCCGTTTCATCCTTGATATACGCATTACGAATGTTCCATTCTTTAGGAACTGTCCAATCAAACACAGGGGTGCCTGAGGGAACTTCATGCATCTCTAAAGGGATATGCTGCTGCAGAATTTTGAGTGATTGTCGTACGCCGTTGCCAGTGATGCTTCGACAAATTGGATACAGCTCAGCTATCAGGTTGTACATTTCCTGACCTAGGCCGTCGATTGACTTTGTATCAAGATTCACAGTCATAATCCTGGCCTACTTTCTGGCATACGTTCGGGGTGGGCGATTGCAGGTTGTGTGCAGACATTGCTAGGGATAGACCTTGACTTCAGGAATGGGTACAACAAATTTTCCGCCCCATTCGCGAATCACACTCATTTGCTGCATGATTTCGTCCTTCACATTCCAAGGCAAAATCAGCACATAATCAGGCTTTGTTTCTTTGATTTTATCGGGATGGTAAACGGGAATATGGGTGCCCGGCAGGAACTTGCCATGCTTATACGGGTTTCTATCAACCGTGTAGTCAAGAAAATCTGTGCGGATACCGCAATAGTTGAGTAGGGTATTCCCCTTGCCAGGTGCACCATACCCAACAATTGTTTTCCCCTCTCGCTTGGTTTTAATCAAAAAGTCTAGGAGCTTGCGCTTAGTTTCTCTTACTTGTTCATCAAAATGGGTGTAACGCTCTAGAGATGTAAAACCAGCCGCTGCTTCTCGCTTCCTCAGGTCATATACACGCTCGCCCACGGGCTTAGACTTGTCATTTGTGTGGCGCGCATAGATGCGTAAGGAGCCACCGTGGGTGGGCAGCTCTTCTACGTCAAAGATGGTCATGCCGTGGGCCGTAAAGATGGTCTCTAGGGTAGTCAGAGTATGATAGAAAAAATGCTCGTGATAGATGGTATCAAACTGATTGGACTCCATCAGTCGCATCAGGTGCTGAATCTCTCCAGTAAACACACCCTCGGGTTTGAGTAAGAGTTTAATGCCAGCAATAAAATCATTTAGATCGGGTACATGGGCCAATACATTATTGGCAGCAATCAGATCACCTTGCTTACCTCGCTGTACTAGTTTTTGAGCACAGTCTTGTCCAAAAAACTCATTGAGGGTGGGAATTCCTTTTTCAACGGCCACCTTCGCGATGTTCGTTGCGGGCTCCACACCGAGCACCGGAATCTTCTTATCTACAAAATACTGTAGGAGGTATCCATCATTGCTGGCAAGCTCAACAACGTGACTTTGTTCAGTGAGATTAAACCGCTCAATCACCTGGTCAGCATAGGTTTTACACTGGGCTAACCAGGTATCACTGTAGGAGGAAAAGTAGGCGTATTCAGTAAAAATATGTTCTGGGCTGACGTAGGCTTCTAACTGCACGAGAAAACAGTTGCTGCACACTCGCACATGTAGAGGATAAAAGGCCTCCATTTGGTTGCGTTGGTCGGCATTGAGGATGCTTTCACACAAGGGTGACATGCCTAAATCCACCAGGGTATGGTTTAAGGACGTTCCACAAAAGAGACACTGGGGAGTGGTCTCAGAAGAAGCTGGCATCGTTTCTTTAATAGCAGTTTGCTGACTCATGGTCTAATTTTTATTTCTAATTTCGAAGTAGTAAATAGCGGTGTGAACAGGTTTTGAGGCCTTACATTAATTGAGTAACTGCAGCTTCGGTGACTTGTCGCATATCGGCTCCAGATTGATAAGCCTGAGTCCAGGTAATAATTTGTTCTAAACCTTGATCTAGGGAAATTTGGGGACTCCAACCCAGCTTCAGCCGTGCTTTCGCACAGTCTAAGCTTAAGGAATTGGCCTCATGGGGATGGTAGGCTTGGTCCTGTTCCCAGGTTGCCCCGTTTCCCCAGAAGGATAAGAGTTTATCGACAATCCAACCCACCGGTTTAATGTCCGATGCATAGGGACCAATATTCCAAGCATCGGCAAAGGCAGGGCCTTTATGATAGAGATTTTCTGCCAACATTAAGTAGCCATTGAGGGCATCTAATACATGTTGCCAAGGGCGGGTAGCATGGGGGTTACGAATGAGGACCGGACGCTTTTCTAGTAGGGCTTGAACAATATCGGCAACTAGCCCATTTTGGGTCCAATCACCGCCAGCGATCACATTCCCAGCACGGGCTGTGGCAATGGCCACCCCATGGTCTAGGTAATGACTAGCATTAAAAAAAGAATTTCGGTACGATTCTGTCACCAGCTCAGAGCAAGCTTTGCTATTACTATAGGGGTCGTATCCACCTAACGGATCAGCTTCACGGTATCCCCATATCCACTCTTTATTTTCGTAACATTTATCTGTAGTCACATTCACCACAGCACGCACGCCACCCACGTGTCGAATAGCCTCTAAAAGATGAACAGTTCCCATGACATTGGTGTGGTAGGTCGATACAGGATCTGCATAGGATGTATGCACAACAGATTGAGCCGCCATGTGAAGTACAATCTCTGGCCGGAAGTCAGCAACAGTCTGGTGCAGTGTTTTACTGTCACCAATGTCGCCAATGATAGACGTCATGCCGTTGGCGACATTGGCGACCTCAAATAAACTTGGATTTGTCGGTGGTTGAAGTGCATAGCCAACTAGCTCGGCACCAACTAGCTGTAGCCAAAGAGACAGCCAGCTGCCCTTAAATCCTGTATGTCCTGTAAGTAGTACACGCTTTCCTCGCCAAAAATTAGGATCCATTGCACCTCTGAGAATGGCTTGTTTCCTTTAGTTTTACTTTCTAGAAGTAACTACGGATTTATACGCGAAGACGGAAACGTTTGAGGTTTAGTTTCCAGCGGAGTCGAAAAAGACGCTGGTTGTGAGTGTTGGCGAGACGCTTCGCGTTAGGCTTGCCCATGCCCACAGGGCTATACGACTCCGCTTAGCCAACATTATTTGCGGGACGGTTACGGATGTATGTCTGACGCCTAGAAACCAAATTTCTAAAGCCGAATCCATTTTTTGAGGACGCGCATGGGTTTGCCGCTGGTGGGATCGATTTGGGGTTTACTCCAGGCTCCGACTTCGGCAAAGCCGAGGCGATGGAGGATTTTGATGATGAGGCCAATGGCAAATGTGGAACCGATGATGGTAATCAGTACGGGCTCACGGGTTGGTTGTGGGGTGGGGGTGCTTGCCGGTGGTGGTGTGTAGGTTTCGGTGGAGGGGATGAATTCTTGCATGATGATTAGAATTTTTGACGCAGAAATCTGAGCGATGCATAGCGCAAGTGCATCGCGGGATGAGAGACTAAGTTTGCAAATTGCTAGACAGCCCTAGCCATAACGCCTTTCTAAAGCGTTTGGCTGCTTGGATCTGTCTGGTGAACTCACCATTATCATAAGCAGCTTATGAAAAAATATCAAGCGGCTTATGATTATTTTTCTAAACTAGCCTTAGATGACTGAGCCATCTCCTCCTAAAGAATCGGCCTTGAAGCGTCGGCGTGAAGAGCTGGGCCTGAAACAGCGGGATATTGCAGCTGGGGTAAACGTGTCGATGCAGACGGTCAGTAATTGGGAAACGGGACGGTATAAGGAGGCGAAGCTGACGCTGCCGCAGGTGAAGGCGTTGTGTCGGGTATTGCAATGGTCGATTGAGGAGCTGCCGGATGAATTGGGGCCAATGAGTTAGCTTTCATTCAATCCGGTTGATATAGGACTTACGCATTGACAGAACAGCCAAGTTGTAGGCGAAGCAGCATAGGATAAGTAGAGTTCCCTAGGGCGTTATCATGCGTCAGCCATCCAAACCGTCTACAGCCCAATGTATTAGCAGCCTGT
>NZ_JADEXP010000218.1 GCF_015207065.1 Leptolyngbya cf. ectocarpi LEGE 11479
CGTTGACAGTGGCATCTAGCACTTGCTTTATTACCTGATGGTAATTGCCAATAGAAAAGGTCTGATAAACCTTTTTTTGAGTCTTATCCCAATCAACCTGATATGCAGTTTTCTCATAAATTTGACTAATAGTGTCAGCAATGGCTTCTGGTGATGATTCACAAGTCCAGCAATCAACACCAGGCTCAAAAAACTCCTCCAGGGCTGGTGTAGACATTGTCAAACAGGGAATACCAAGCGTTAACGCTTCAATCAGTTTATTGGGAACAGCCGCCTTTGCTTTTTCAGTATCACCAAAAATACCCAAAGCAAGATCACAATCCTTGATCAGATACTGGGGTAATGAGGAGTCAACAAACTTTAAATCTTGACGTAGGGTAACCACCTCACCTAGCCCTAACTGATCAATTTGAGTTTCATAGATTTTAACCAAATGCTCTTGTCCTTTAGCCGGAACACCAAACAGCTGGCAGGTAAAGTCGACATTGCAAATATGCAATTTGTGCAAAGCCCCAAGAATATTAGAAACTCCATGACTAGGAATCAAGGTTCCCCACCAACAGATATGCAAGCATTGCGTACGAATTCTCTGATGTTGAAATCTGGCTAAACCTGGCTTATAGAATAAAGGAGCAATCAAAATTTTCTCTTCTGACAAATTGATGTCAAAAATCTTTTCCCAGTAACTTAGCTCGTAACGAGAAAGATGCACAATGTAGTCAGCTTCTGTAAGCGCTAATCGCTCAGTCTTATAGAGTAGCCGAGCAGCAGCAGTATTTTCAGAGATTTCCTGCCTTTCACGCACTAATGTATCGTAGGCTGAAATATACATTTCAACTACCAGCTTTGTTTTAAATAAGCGCTTTGCCCATACTACAGGACGAATTAGCTCACTATTCAGTGGTAATAGATAAATAACATCTGCCAGTGCTGCTTTAATAAGCAGCTCAACTAGATAGTATCCAGAAAAAACAATACGTAGAATCTTAGTAAGAAAATCTTTTTTCTCACCTCTTTCATAGAAAAATTCAGGCGATATAATCGATATTCGATAGCCTGAGTCTAGCAAATATTTCACTAGGTTTTCAGAACGATAAGCTCCAAAGAGATTTCCATATAAAAGAACTTTCAACCTCTGCTTATTAATTGCCATAGTCGTTATTACCTAAAGAAGGTAATTATAATCCAAGGCCAACAAGCTTAAAAGTTTTTACCTTACTAGCATATCTATTAATCAGCGAGAAGATTGCAATGGCATGGCCAAAATTCTAACAAACGCAGAGAGAACTACCTTTATCTGTCTTAATAGCTGGGGATGATAATAAATAGAAAGCCCCAGATATCTGAGGGCACGTTGAGACTTATAGCTCTCTTGTAACTGTGGGGTTTTGGGTGCATCTAAAAGCTTAAATAGCAGATATTTATAAAAGTTTGACAATGCTCTAGATCTCGTTAACTGAGAAGAATCTAATGTTTGAGAGAATGCTTTGTCAATCACAGCTAAGCCACCTGCTTCATGCCTATCCAAAAGAAATGATTTTGAGTGTGTGGCAATCCTATACTTCACATGCACCTTTGGAACAACCACAAATGGATAATGGAGAGATAGACGAATCCACAGATCCCAGTCCTCACAGGTCCGTAGGGACTCATCAAAACCACCAACCGCTTCTAATGCACTATGCCGAATCAAAGGGTTAGACCCACTTTCTAGAAAACTACCCAGCAACAGTTGCTGATGAACCTTTCCCTGAAAATTACAGTAGTAACCTTTACGTACAAACTCGCCAGTCTGGTCAATATAGTCAGTCCAACTATAGGCAACAGCTGCTTGAGACTCACTCTGAAGAGCTTCTAGCTGATCTGCCAACTTATCCGGCAGCCACAGATCGTCTGAATCTAATAGAGCAACAAACTCACCACTTGCATGTCTAAGACCACGGTTTCGGCTAGCCGAAACGCCTGCATTAGGCTGAGTCAAAACCGTCAGACGATCATCATCCAATGTCTTAAGAATATCTAATGTATCGTCTGTGGAGCCATCATCAACGACAATTATCTCTAGGGTAGAGTAAGTCTGCTCAAAAACAGATCTCAGCGTATTTCTAATAGTTGTTTGACAGTTATAGGCTGGAATAACAACTGTAATAAGCGGTGTGTTCGTAGACATAGTTACAGGCAACTGGTCAGGAGACATTACGAAGATACTGGAGACCGCTGATCAAGGTTGTTTTCTAAAAACAGGTCTTGTATTAGGTGAGAGACTTACGTTGTAAACGAGCCCATAATGAATATAGGGGGCTAATGGCACTACTTAGAAAAAAAATCATTTCACATCTGGCGACAACATTAGTGAAAACAAGTGTCTGGTTTTGGACTAGATGAAGTAGGGCACGCTTAAGACCACCAGCAGTGATCTTGGCTGCAAGCAGCAGCTGCTGCGCCAAGCTATCTGCCATAATTCGCCGTAGCGAGTAGATGCAGAGACCGCAGCCACGACTAAGTTTGATCAGATAACCAGCCTCCAAACGTCCTTCAGGGATGTGATGACTGACATGCATGTCTGGGTTATACCAAATTTTCCAACCCGCAAGATGCATATAGATTAAAGGCTCATAGTCGTCACCTTGCACCATTGAGCCTTTTATCCTGCCGCTTAACTTCGGTTGGGATGGCACGGAGTCTAGCCAAGCCTGTCGACAAACAACCCAAGCGGCTGAGGGAGGCAAGACCAGATTCTCAGGGTCATAGAGGTGCAGCTGATTTCCTCGTTCCCGAATCGCCAAGAAGGATTGGATCCGCTTAAAGTCTTCTGGAGGATCAACCTCGAATTGAGGGTGGATCTGTCCTCCATAGGCCCCTAGGTGAGGACAACTATGGCGAAAGGCATAGGCAGTAGCGACCCAGTCAGATGCTGGAATCACGTCATCGTCAATAAACCCAATCCAATCACTTTGGGCTACTTGCATACCTTGCTGACGGGCAAACGCAGCGCCTTGTTGCTTTTCAAAGGTGCAACGAAGATTCGGTGAACCAACCCACGTTGCCTGATACCTTTTGATTACCTGCTGAGTAGAATCATGGCTATTGTTATCAACAACTAAAATTTCCCACTGAATAGAGTCAATATTAATCTGCGATCGCAGCGCGTCCAACACCCTGGGTAATCGCTGAGCGCCATTATAGGTAGGAATAACAACTGTAAAATCAACCATCGTTTGATACGTAATACCTTACACAAGAGACGTTGGCTTAGATAAATAATATCCTTGTAGATAGCGAACGCCCAGGGCTTGGAGCTGCTCTACCATCTGCTGAGTCTCCACACCTTTTACAACTAGCTGCATGCCTCGCTGCTGGCTGAGCTTGACCCAAGCCAATACGTGGGAACTATCAGCAGCCAGCATGCTGGCACTGAGCTTCAAGCAATCAATAGAGCAGTGGGTAATCTCATCAAGCATACCGGCATCCTGGACGATCTCATCGATAGCAACTCGCAACCCTAGTATTTTCAGACGATTAATCAGCGTCTTAGCCACCGTCGACGAGTTTATTAACACCGACGCTTGAATTTCAAAACATAGGTTCTCAGGTTTCAGCGGGTAGCGGCTGAGCTGTTCCTCTAAAAAATCCAAAAAATTCGGATCACAGACACTGGCTGCTGACAAATTGATTGAATAAACGGCGTTTACGGCTAGAGAACTCAACCGTTCACAAACCTGCTGAATAATCCGCCGATCTAACGTTCGCATCAGTCCATAACGCTCTGCTGTAGGAAAGAAACTAGCAGGTACGGCTAGGGAGGCATTGGGAGAACTATGGCGTAACCGTAACAAGATTTCGTACTGACTAGGAACAGCGATATGATTCCTCGAAGGCGTCGGCGAAGTCAGGCTAATCACCGCTTGCTGGTACAGATCTAGCTGACGGCCTTCGAAAGCATCTGTCAGACGTTGGAGCCACTGTTGTCGCTCCGGTAGTTGAGTGTCATCTAAACGATTTTGCCAAAAGTCTTGATATGCCTTTCTTAGCAAAAATGCCGGACTGATTAAAGTACTCTTCAATAGAGAGCGCTCACAGGCCGCCACAGTATTCAAAGTACTCTGCCGAGGGCCATTTTTGAGATAATGGAGAGCAAGCTTACGTAAATCATTGGCAATATACGCAGGCACCTTAAAGAATCGCTGCCAATCTTGGGTCCCTAACCAACGGATATAAAATCGGCTTAATCCCACACAGCGCAGCAAGGCAACCAAATAGTCTTGTTGAAGTCGCTGCCTAGGAATTTGATGGGTAACCACCATATCGGAGTTATACCAGATTTCCCAGCCCGCTTTTTGAACATGCAGCATTGCCTCTAGGTCTTCACTAGCAAGACCGGCAGATTTCCCCTTATGGTTTAGAAACAAGCGTGGCGGGACTGCATCCAGCCAGACCTTTCTACGCACAGCTAAACCAGCAGCTGGTGGGAGAATTTTAGACTTAGGGCTATAGAGATGGGGCTTACTACCCCGCTCAACAATGGCTAAAAAGCAGGCAATATGGCCAAAACCCTCGGGTAGCTCTCCTTGGAAATTGCCATGAATTTGGCTACCAAACGCACCCGCCTGGGGATAAGCTTTGGCAAAGCGCTGTACATGACTCAACCAATCTGGCGCCGGAATGTTGTCATCATCGAGAAAAGCAACAATATTGCCGTGAGCTTCAACCACAGCTCGCTGTCTGGCAAACGCAGCTCCCTGCTCCGCAACAAAACAGTATCGCAGGGGAACATTCTGCAGCCAGGCTTGTTGATACTCTGCAACGACATCTGGAGTGCGATCGCAGCTATTATTATCACAAATAATCACTTCCCACGTCAGCCCTTCCGTACCTGACTGCTGTTTAAGCCGATCAAGCACCTCCGGAATCCGATCAGCACCGTTATAGGTGGGGATCGCAACCGTAATATCTAAACAGAGCGGCGCAACAACCGGGGAGTTAATTGATTTATTCGGTGGATAATCAACGGTCATCATGATTAGAAACCGCAGGTTTGATAGGTAGAAATAGTCACAATAGCTCTCACTTTTTACCCTAAGCTTCCAGCCCCAAGGCAGTTAAGCAACATCATGGATGCAGTCATCACCCCCAAACAACCAGCTTGTGAGCGGACGCTGGATATAGTCTTATTCCAATATCATCTTGAGCCACAAAAACGTAGAGGCCTTCACTCACACTATCCCCAAATTCATTACAACATACGACTCAGCCCCAGAAAAGTCATCTACAAGCAACTTCAGATGCCATCACCATAACAAGTGTCGACAATCCTCACACCGGATATGCCACCACGGCATTTCTAATGAATGACTTTTGTACTTAGTCAAACCTATTGCTCTGATAAAATCAGTTATTCACAGCCCGCCTCAACCAGTGGGACTTAACGTGTCAGGCATAGGGAGCATGAGGGTCATCAAGTCACAGCTTAAAATTTTTCACCACTCAGAATAAATGTGGGCACAATCGGCTTTAACACTTGATTTGAGCCACGGGTTTCTAAGCGACTCCCCCCTGTCTGCACCACCTCAATATTACGCACCTGAAGCTCAGCAAAACTTTCCGAGATGGCATAGAGTGATTGAAAGTTACTAGCCGTCGCCACTAAACGTCCACAGGCCGCTAGTTTTTCCCAAGCATCTGCTAGGAGAGGTTTTAAGTCTCGTCCCCCTTCAATCAAAATGGCATCAGGCACGTGGGGTAAACCATCAAAACAGCTAGGCGCATTCCCAACCACGACATCCACATTAGTCACCCCAAAGCGCTGACAATTTTTTTTAATCAGTGCGGCAACATCTTGATCTCGCTCTACAGCGACAATGGCACCGTGGGGACAAAGCAGTGCAGCTTCTACTGTAATAGTCCCCGTACCTGCACCAATATCCCAAAGGACAGCCTCAGCCCCAAGCCTCAGGGCACTCAGCAAAGCCAGCCGGACTTCCCGCTGACTCATGGGAATACCGGGCAGCTGTTCAAAAAGCTGGTCAGGAATACCGGGAGTTACATAGGGCCAGAGGGGCTCCATTGAATTTTGCCTTAAGACGCTGGAATAGCCTGAGGATAGCGCTGTTCTGGAAGACTGGCTAGGGGCCTCCTAAGGCGACAGCAAAATCCTAAAGGTTTGCAATGTGGGATCCGCTAGGCCGCTCAAATGGGCACCACAGGCTTGAGCCACGGTTAAGCTATCGAGAATCTGCTCCGTAATGGGCTCACCGGGCATCAGCTGAGGAATGCCCGGGGGATAGATGCACACTGTCTCAGCACTGAGCGCACCAACAGCCTCCTCCAGTGCACAGGTCACACTGGAGGCAAAAAAGGCCTCGCGGGGCGATACCCCCGGCCTAGACACATTATGACAATGCTGAAATGACGGAGGCAGCTGGGTAGGAACATTAGTCACAGTGGAGGATGGCAGCTGTCTAAGCCCTTGGAGCAATTGCTGAATATCTTGTCTAGAGTTACCGAGACTAATAATAAATGTCAGCTGATGGAGAGTAGGTAATTCCGCCGTCACTCCCCGGTCATGAAGCCAAACATCAGCCTCAAAGCCGGTGATGCCCACAGCAAAGACATCTACGGTCAGACGAGTCAGATCCTGCTGAAAGCCATTGGTGCCAGCGGACACATTCAACACAGGTAGCGGAGACTCATGCAGCTGCGAACGGGCTAATTTTGCTAGGGTCAGGGTTTGTTCCATGAGGTCCCGTCCCTGGTTCGCCATTTGATGGCGGGCTGCATCTAAGGAAGCTAACAGTAGATAGCTGGGGCTACTGGATTGGGTCATACGCAGCGCCTGATTTAAACGATTGCGATCGCATCGCTCGCCCTGGACATGGAGCATGGCCGCCTGGGTAAAGGCGGCTAAAACCTTGTGAGCTGAGTGAATCACAATATCGGCCCCACCCCTTAGGGCCGTCGGTGGTAGCTCCCCATGAAAGGCAAAATGGGGACCATGAGCTGCATCCACAATTAGCGGCATGTCATACCTATGGACCACCGAGGCGATGGCGGCAATGTCGCTACAGACACCTTCATAGGTGGGAGACACCACAACCACCGCTTTGGCATCAGGATGCTGGCGCAGGGCTGCTGCTATCACATCAGCCGTCACCCCCAGCGCCAGCTGCCATCGTGGCTCATAGACCGGTGCTATCCACACAGGCATCGCCCCTGACAAAATCAATCCCGACAAAACTGACTGATGGGCATTACGCGGCACAATGACTTTATCGCCTGGGCCACAGGTAGCCAGCAACGCCGACTCCACTCCACAGGTAGACCCATTGATCAAAAACCAGGTTTGCTCAGCGCCAAAGGCCTCAGCCGCCAACTCCTGAGCGGCTAAAATCACAGACTCAGGCGCAAATAAATCATCTAGCTCCGGTAGCTCCGGCAGGTCCACGCGAAAAACAGCGCTACCAAACACAGTCTGGTGCAGAGATGATATCCCCTGACCTCTTTTATGCCCTGGCGTATAAAAAGCCGCGTGGTGACGAGAGGCAACATCCCACAAGGCATTCGCCAGGGGAGCACAGGACTGGGACAACATAGCAATCTCCATCGCAACAGGGTCAACTCATAAAAAAGCACTGAGGCTGTCACACAACCTCAGTGCCTACGTTGACAAAAACAGGAATACTAGCGCCAATCACTGACCGCCTAAACGGTCAGCAACACCAAACCATCCCGCATCTTAGCGACGAATATCCTTCGCCATATTACGGAACATATCCATACCAGAGCCCGTTTTCTTAGTAAATTTGGGTGCCTGGGGAGTTACAGGCTTACTGTCAGAGGTACTTTCCGTAGAAGAGGAGGCAGAAGCACCGAAGCTTGAGCCTGTATCCCCGACACTTTTACTAGCACTGGCGGAAACGCTCTTGACGCTTTCTAGCTCCTCCATACCCTTTTTCTTAGCGAATGTCCGACGGACAACCACTTCCTTGCGCATGTAATCGATATCGCCAAAAGTTTTGGCGTCATCTTCATCTAGGAAAAAAGCCTCTTTTGATTCAGGGCCTTTGTTTTTATTGCCGCCAAAAAGTCCAAAAAATCCAGCCATAGTTTTTTTATGTAACGAATGGTAGCCATTAGATACCTTTATATTAACTTTTATCAGACATTCTCAGAAACGTTATTTTTTTAAGTTTCGTAAATTTTTGGCGATTAATTATCTTTACAGTAAGACGCAAAGTCTTTGCATAGCAATAATCCAGCTATCTCATCAAGACGGCTGGATTATGCTCGTCAGTCAAGACGGCTGATAATTTTTATGAGCCTAACAAGACATATGTTAAGCCTGTTAAGCCAGCAGACCGGATATATTCCCTATCGTGTCTGCGAGAGCTACTAGCTCTAGACCTCCTAACAGGTTGCCAAAGGGTGTGTCCAAATTAACTGTAGCAACACCATCGTTGAGCGTTAGTTCACCAGTAGTTTGGTCAATGACGCTGGCCGCCTGCAGGATTAAATCATCCACAGATGCCGTCAGGTCAACTTCTCCCAGACTGCTAATAATGCTGCCATCGATCATCCCCGCATCGATCGTTAACTCACCCTGGAGATCTTCCGTTAAGGCAATCGCCACTTGACTGGCCAAAGGACCGATATCAAATTCTGCCGATACGGGTGTTGGCAAAATATTATCTACCGTTAGCGTTGCCATCCCATCGGCAAAACCCAGTTCTCCTGAAAACATATCAAGAGAGACATCTATCCCACCCAAAAGAGGTACACGCAATAGCCCTGCAGCCAGATCTAACTCTAGATCTACGTCGGAGAGCCCCGCCAACGCCACGGGCACATCAATTTGGGCATCCTCAGGAAATTCAATACTGGTATCCACAGTCCCGAAGGGAGTGGTCAAATCTAGATCTAGATCGCCCCCGGCAAAATCAATCGTCCCATCGACATCCCCCAATACTGTCTCAAAATCGACAGCGATGACGCCGTTAGTAAACGGCAGGGTCACCTCTGCTGTCGAAAAAAAGCTGGTGAGACTGTCGGTGAGAGCAGCCGTAACATCTAAATTCAGGGCATACCGAGCGCCGTCAACCAGCACATTGCCGGTAAATTGCCCATCAACCAGACTGGCACGCCCTGTGATACCAGATAAAAAGTCGCTGACATCACCCAAAAAAGCGTCCACCTCATCTGAGATATCGGTCGTGAATGTGCGAGTTGCACCATCCAACGTTAACTGACCCGATAGACTTGAGCCATTGATAGTGATAGTACCAACGCCTGTGCTTAACTCTTCTAAAAGCTCCACACCCTGCTCTAGGACGGGAGTAATGGCTAGGCTACTTAAGTCAGGGGCAAGGGTATTGATCAGATCGCTCACATCGGTCACTAAATCCAGGAATTCCTCATCCGAGAGGAACGGGACATTAATTTCAGTGAGTACATCAGCGATAGTCGCATCAGCAGGCAGATCAGCAATGAAGTTGACAATGTCCTGGATAAAGCCACTGACATTGACGGTATCTATCTCAACATTCAGCTCCTCTAGGGTGCCGATCACTAGCTCAGTGGTAGACTCAACCACTTGATCTACATCTGCGATCGCACCATTGGCAACCGCTGTCACGTCTGCCAACAAGCTATCAAAATCAATAGCTGCCAACGGCGACGTGAGTAGTGGATCCCCACTGGCAGAGCTATCAATGGAACCCGTCGCCAAATCTATATTTAAAGCGTTATCAAACAGCGATAAAACGTTCACGGATGCTTCCCTATACCGATAAACAACTCAAATGAACTCAATATCTTTGCGGTTGCAAAGGCATTGCTTAAAAGCGTTTCGTTTAACGTTGCCTACTACAGTCTAGGTCAGCTCTTCAGAATCGGACAGCGGGCTGCCTAAAGGTCAAAGCTCACTGCGATGTCGCTCTAACAAATCCAGCAGATCTACCTGACACTGAATCGGCACTAGATCGCTCAAGGGCAGAGACCGGCGACCACCGCCTAGTTTTACAGGAATTGCCTGCAACACTTCCACCACCCCCGTCTCAGAAAGATCGCGATCGGTCACCATCGGATAAAATTTTTCCGCCAGAGTAGTATGCAGCGATGTATCCCGCAGATACAAGTGCCATTTTGCAACATCGATATAGACTGTGTCGCCAATATCGGCGGCTAATGCTTCAATTACTGCTGCCGCGCCGGGATAAGCCATGGTATTTCGTTCTTTCTAGAGGAAAGTCATTCTGCAATCAGGGTAAAAGGTCTAGTTCCTGAAAGGATCGGTTCGTAAAATGCATTCACAAAGCTGTCGATTTACGACGAGGTCTTGTCTGATTCCACTAAAGATGTTGGGTAGGTTGCGATCGCAAATACCCAGACGCCATGAACCGCTAATAGCGCTACCCAGGGCAACGTTAGCTTCGGCAACCACAGCAACGTACCGGGCGTAAACTCATGAAAAAACCATAACCCTGAGTTAAACGCCGTAAACGCCGCCACATGAACCGCAAAATTCAATCGGTCTTCTAACTTACGGTAGGCTGGGTCAGCACGATCGGGTTTTCGTGGCCATTTGGGAGGCATAAAACACCAAAAAGATACATATAATCAATTAACCAATAGTATAGTCTCCCGATTTACCCCCAGTTTTACTGATCAGCCGAATACCCTCAATGTGCATCGATTTTTCCAACGCTTTCGCCATGTCATACAGGGTTAAGGCCGTTACCGATACCGCTGTCAGCGCCTCCATTTCCACACCTGTCTGACCCGCCGTCTTAACCATGGCCTGAATGTGATAGCCAGGACAGTCATGATCCGGCTCTAAACTAATTTCCACTGTCTTAATAGATAACGGATGACACAACGGAATCAAATTAGATGTTTGCTTAGCTGCCATAATGCCAGCAATTCGGGCCGTGCCCAGTACATCTCCCTTAGGCAAATCTCCCATCTGAACGGCCTCCATCGTGGCCCGAGTCATCCGCAGATAGC